>JAJNBN010000353.1 GCA_021156225.1 Verrucomicrobiota bacterium
GGGCTTCGGCGCGGTAACCACCCACATCCACCATCACCTTCGGAGCCGTGGGATCTTGTCGGATGAGCAGGCGGTTCACCAGATACTGGAGCGCGCCTAGTGTCTGCCCTTGTCGGCCGATCAACCGCCCGGCGTCATCCGCCTTCACATCCAGCAACAGGCCGTCATCCAGTTGATGTTCCTCCACGGTCGCTGGAAAGCCGAGGTGGCCCAGCAACTCTGCCAAAGTATCCTTAGGTTTCACTGCCATACGTGTCACTTTTTAATGTTCCGTGTACGGTTAGACGAGCCTATTTCTTCTTCTTCACTGGTGCCGCGGGCAACTTCGCCGCTTCTGGCGTCGGCGTCACCGGGTCCGTGTTGGTCATCTTCGTTTGCAAGATCGTGAGCAGGTTGTTCACGGTCCAGTAGAGCGTCAGACCCGCGGAGAAATTATATAGGAACACGAGGAACATGAGCGGCATGTACTTCATGATCTTCTGCTGCACCGGATCCATCGTCGGCGAGGCCGGCGTGATCTGCGCCTGCCAGAGCATCGTGACACCCATCAGCAAGGGCATCGGATTGATCGGAAAATTGATCCCCGGGATCACGAACACCGTGTCCGACTGCGACAGATCCATCACCCACAGGAATTCCGCACCACGCAGCTCGATGGCCGTCTGCAACATGCGGAAGAAGCCGAAGAACACGGGAATCTGCAGCACCATCGGGATACAACTGCCGAAAGGGTTCACCTTATGCTCGCGCCACAATTCGAACTGCTTCTGCGTCAGCTTTTGCGGATCATCCTTGTACTTGTCCTGGATCTTCTTCAGCTCCGGAGCCAGGGCCGCCATGCGTTTCATGGACTTCGTGCTCGCGTGCGTCAGCGGCCAGAATACCAGCTTGATAGTCACCGTGATCACCACGATGGCCCAGCCGTAGGAAAGCCCCCAGGAAGCCAGCGCATTCATGGAGAGCAACAGCGCCTTCGCAAAGAATCCGAAGAACCCGCCGAAGTTCATCACCAGATCCAGGTTGTTGTTATACTTGGATGCCTGGCGCGCCAGCGTGTTGTATTCACGCGGCCCGGTGAAAAGATCATACTCGCGCTCGATCTTGCTGTTCGCCGCGATGTTCGCCTGCGGATAAACAAACCCCGTCTGGAAACCATGCGGTGCCGCAATCGCCCGCGGATCCGCCGCCCTCTCCGCTTCCGTCGGCGGCGGCAGATTGATCTGGCGCGAAACAACCTGCGGCGCCGCTTCCTTCGGCACGGCCGCCATCGTGAAGAACTGGTTATGCACCGCTGCCCACTTCACATCATTGTCACCCGCCAGATATTCCGAGCGCGGAGTGCCGGGGAAACAGCCGAGGAAACGGTTCGCGAACCACGCCGTGCCCTCATGCACATCCTTCTTCCCGTTATACCAGATGAAGCCCGTCGTCGCTTCCGTCTCGTGCGCCGTCTGCGGCGTCGCCGTGCCGAAGATCACCGTCTGCGCCGGCAACCGCACCGTTTGGGTCGACCGGTTTTCGATCGTCACCTTTGTATGCAGCAGGTAATTCGTCCCCACCGTGAACTCCTTCACGATCAAAATCTCATTGCCCACCAACTTCTCCGCCCGCACGCTGTTGCCCGTCTTCGTCAGCTTATAAATGCCGTCTCCCTCGATCACCGATCCGCCGAGCAACGCCATCGCCGGTGTCGGCGCTTTCGTATTCAACGTCGCGAACTTGTTCGTGTCCGTGCCCGTCTTGGACCCCACCGAGTGCGGATACTTCGTCAACTCCACCAACTTGATGCCGCCGCCGTGCGAGGTGAACGTGTAGCGCACGTCATCCCCCGCCAACACTTCCGTCTGCTCCGGCGTATTCGGCGCCACCAACAAGGTCGAAGCCGCCGTCGTCGGACGCGTCTCCGTTCCCGAAACTGCCGCCACGGCCGTCGCGACTCCATTGCTCACCGTCGAGATATTCGTGCCGCCCAGCGGCGCATTTGTGGGAGCCAACTGCTGCGTCGTGCGCGGCGGTGGCGGACCCCAGATATAGTTAGTCAGCGGGTACCAGCCCAACAACAGGGCCACCGACAGAGCGACAATGATGATAGATTTACGATCCATTAGGAAGAAGTCGGACGAGGTACAAATGTGGAACCGCTCGCCGAAGCGGCAGTATGAACCGGCGTTTCCGCCGTTAAATCAAGGTCATGCTCACCGCAACCGCAACCCCGCTCATGCTTGGGCGGCACCGGATCAAAACCGAACGAACCCCACGGATTGCACCGCAAGATGCGTTTGAACGCCAGCCACGAACCCTTGAACGCCCCGTGCAACTGGATGGCCTGCAGCGCATACTCCGAGCAACTCGGATTGAACCGGCACAAGCCGTTCGGATTGAAGAGCTGCGTCAACACCGGAGACACCAGCCAGCGATACAGCCGGATGATGCCCGTCAAAAGGTGTTGCAATAAGCGCATCAGGTTTCTGTTTCCTTCAGCAGACCGGCCCGGCGCAAGACCGTGAAATATTCACGCTCCACCTCCTGCCGGCTCTTTCCCACGATGGACGCCCGCGCCACCAAAACCAGCTCCACCGGTGATTTTAGGATGCCCCGATTAAGTCGGAAAGCCTCCCGCATCACCCGTCGCGCCCGGTTTCGGACCACCGCTCCACCGATTTTCCGGCTGGTGACCACCCCCAACCGCGATTCGCTGCCTTCCGGCAAAACCAGCCAATTAGCGATCAAACAGCCATGAACCAGCCGTTTTCCGCCCTCTTTCACCCGGCGAAACTCATGCCCCAGCCGCAACCGTGCGGACCGGGGCAATCCAAACGCCTTTGGGCGGTTTTCGGCCATACGGCCAAACGGGAAATTAGACCGGAGTCAGGCGCTTACGGCCCAAATTACGGCGGCGGCGGAGGATCTCGCGACCGCTCTTCGTAGAATTACGGCTCAAGAAACCATGCTGCCGCTTGCGGCGCATCTTCGAAGGTTGATACTGGCGTTTCATGCGTCTGTCTCGATTTAAATGTCTGTGGCGCAAGCCACTATGTCAGGCAGGCAAACCCGCCGCACCCGACACCCCGCCATAAACGGAGCCGCAGAGACTACCAGTGACTCTTAGAGTGTCAAGCGCCAGCCCCAGCTTTTCAGCTACAGTTTTGGCGCCCCCGATCCCCCCAGCCCACCTTCCCCTTTTCCTCTCTCTCGTATCTGCAGGATTGTTTCCCCCGCCAAAATCATCCTATCTATCCCATGCACGATACGTGGCCCCCAAAACTCGGACGCCTCAGCACCGAAACCCTCCTCCAGCAATTCGCCGAAGCCTCCGTCCTCTCCGATGACAACTGGGACACCGTCGAAGTCGTCCTCAACGAAGACTTCGGGGTCATTATCGCCCTGCCCGATCAATCCTACGACCCCTCCACCCGCGCCCTCATCAAGGAAGTCCTCACCGCCTTGCCCCAGCTCGACGACGAAGTCCAGCAAGCCTGCCTCGCCGACCAGCAAAAAACCAAACTCCCCGGTCGCAACTTCCAGAACACCCTCATCCTCGTGAACCTCCCGGACACCGATAACATCGAGCTCACCTACTTCGCCACCGGCATGGACGACACCCAATGGGAAGAAACCTTCACTCGCGAAGGCCTCACCTGGCACCGCACCACCCCGCCCCGCCAACACCACCCCGCCCCGCCAACACCACCCCGCCCCGCCAACACCAACCCGCTCCACCCACTCCCAAACCCGCCCCGCAAAATCGCCCGCCAAACAATCCCCCGCGCTGATCTGCCCATCATGCCCTGAACCCAAATCCATCTCCTTTTCCCTGCCCCGGAGGGGCAAGTGCCAGTAGCCACTAGTGACCAACAGGAACTAGTGGTTAGCCGCCCTAAAATTCCACCGCCCCGGTAAGGGCGGATGAACCGGACACAACAGAAATTCACAAATCACCAAACCGACCAACTACCCGTGTATCCAAACAAAACCAATACGCCAATTCACCCCATCTACAATCAGGGCCAACGGCCCGCGATATTACAGCCTAGGGAGGAGCCCGCCCCAAGCGGGCGAAGCCCTAGGTAAACGCCCTCAAATAACAAGCCCTGAAAGGGCGGGACATTCTCCTTGCCCGTTGCCAACTATGCACAAACCCGCTTAACTCACTCCAAGGCTGCGCCTTGCCACGCCAAACCAAGTTGCCAGCAATCAAAACCACATTGAGTTGGGTCTCTGTGCAACTGACAAATGAATCCCATTCCTGATGATCCCACCCAAGTCGTCCGGCAAGGCGTCGAGAAGGCGTGCCGAGATTTCACCGAGCGCATCTCCCCGCTTGGTTTCACTCGTACAAAGAAAATGTTTTGGACTAGGAGGCATGATCATACGGTAGATTTCATTCACTTCCATCGCTCCGGCAGCTCATACGGAAAACCGCGGAACTATTCCGTGGATATCCGGGTCCATTTCGCTATTCGCGTCTTGAACGATACCTTTGAGGCTACGGCCCTCAACGGCCCTTGCAGCGATGCCAGCCGCATCCACGATGGGCGATACCATCACAGATTCAATGCTCAGACCGGCAGCACATATGACAGGTGCATTGAAGACCTCGTTCGCTTCGTTGCGGAGCATGGCGAACCATGGTTCGTTCGTTTCCGAGAGATGGATGCACTCCTCACTTTGGCTGATTCTCCACTTCGTCCACCAGAGAAGGAACATCTCCGTGCAGCGGTTGCTGGTCAATCAGATCCATCCGCCGTCACCCAGTCGCTCAAACTTCTTGGCCTCAAATCGAGATAGACA
>JAJNBN010000354.1 GCA_021156225.1 Verrucomicrobiota bacterium
GAACACGCCGGTGGGCTTCAAGTATGAGAATGGCGAGTTCTCGGATATTGATCCTATCGCGGCGATGCTGAATCCGGCGGCGTTGCATGAGGTTCTGCACATGACCTTTGCGGCGACGGTGGCAACGGGTTTTATGGTGGCGGGAATTCACGCTTATTTCCTGCTGCGTAATTCCAAGAGCGAGTTTCACCGGGCGGCGTTTGGGATCGCGGCGGCGATGGCGTGTGTGTCGATACCATTGCAGGTGTTGACGGGAGATTTGGCGGCGCGACGGGTGGCGAAGTATCAACCGATGAAACTGGCAGCAATGGAGGCGCATTATGAGACGAGAAGCCATGCGCCCTTCGTGATCGGCGGGATACCGGACGATGAAACGAAGACGACCAAGCATGGCTTGGAGATACCCAATGCCTTGAGCCTGTTGATCGGACACAGTGCTGACACCGTAGTGCCGGGGCTGGATCAAATCCCACGTGAGGAATGGCCGAATGTGAAGCTGGTGCATTGGAGCTTCGATGTGATGGTGGGCTGTGGGATGGTGATGCTGGGGCTCGCGCTGTGGGCGGGGGTGGCGTATTGGAAAAAGCGCGGCGGCGCGGTGACGGTGAGGCTTTTAAAGGCGTTTCTGATTTGTGCACCATTAGGTTTCATCGCGCTAGAGGCGGGGTGGTTCGTGACGGAGTTTGGGCGGCAACCGTGGATCATCTACGGCATCATGAAGACGAGTGAAGCGGTGACGCCGATGCCGAATCTGGTGGTGCCGTTCACGACCTTCACTATTGTTTATATCTTTCTGTCGGTGGTGTTGGTGTTTCTCTTGAGACGACAGTTCATGGAGACGGCTCCGGAGAAGAGAGGTGGCGCATGAGCCTGGAAATGGTCATCGCGGGCATCACGCTGGTTTCACTCATCCTCTATGCCTTGATGGGGGGAGCGGATTTTGGTGGTGGGGTTTGGGATCTGTTGGCGCGCGGGCCACGCGCCAAACGGCAACGTGAAGTGGTGGCGGATGCCATCGCACCGATCTGGGAGGCGAATCATGTGTGGCTCATCCTGATCGTGGTGCTGCTCTTCACTGCGTGGCCGAGGGCGTTTGCGCCGATGATGACGGCGTTACACATCCCGCTGACGGTGATGCTGATAGGAATCGTGTTGCGTGGGACGGCGTTTGTGTTTCGCAAATACGATTCCAAGCGGGATACGGTGCAACATCGGTGGAGCCTGGTGTTCGGCATCTCGAGTCTGGTGACGCCGGTGGTGCAGGGGATGACGCTGGGGGCGCTGGCGACGGGAGATATCCGGGTGGAGAAGAGCATTGTGCTTACGGGTTTCTTCGCGGGATGGCTTTCGCCGTTTGCTTGGGCGTGCGGGGTGTTTGCGTTGGTGTTGTTCGCGTTTCTGGCGGCGACGTATCTGACGCTGGATGCGACGGGGGAGCCGGAGGTGCAGAATGATTTTCGCATGCGGGCGATCTGGTCGGAGGTGGCGCTGGCCTCGATCGCGGCGGTGGTGTTCTTCACGTCACGGGAGGAAGCGCCGGAGATGTTTCGTGGGTTGACGAACTGGTGGGCACCGTGGTTGTTGGTGGTAACGAGTGTGTGCGCGGTGACGGCTCTGGGGGCGCTATGGAAGCGAGCATATAAGGTGGCCCGGGTGGCGGCGATCGGGCAGGTGACGACAATCCTGCTCGGATGGTGTCTGGCGCAATATCCGCATCTGATCTATCCGGATTTGACGATCGTGAATGCGGCGGCACCGCAGGTGACGTTGAAGTTGCTGGTGATCGCGTTGGGGGTAGGGTCGGTGGTTTTGCTGCCGTCGTTGTATTATTTGTTCAAGGTGTTTAAGGGGAAGGAACGGGGTGAATAGAGATGGGAAGTGGTTTGCAAGGGATTCCGTGACGAGGCAAAGGATGATTGTCAGCAGGCTTTGGCGACCCTCCGGGTTACGGGATGCCGATTTTGGCGGTACCATTTGCAGCTTGATATCATGCGGGGCTGACGCAACCCTTTCAGGGTAGGGGCTTGTTGGGCCTTTACCCAGGGTAGTTCCCGCAGTCGCGGGACAACCTTGGGCTGATTGATGAAACCCCGTTTGGGTTGATAAGAAGCGTGTTTTCGCAGCGTTTATCATAGATTCCATGGTTGGCGAACGGGGTTGGGCAGATATACTGAATTTTCGTGAAAGAAGTTAAGACAGACATCAAATCGCTGAATCGCGATGAGATCGCGGCGAAGTTCGTGGAATTGAACGAGCCGGCGTATCGCGTGGACCAGTTGCTGAACTGGCTTTATGTGCGGCGCGCGCCGTCATGGGACGCGATGACGAATCTGCCGAAGGCGTTGCGCGCCAAGTTGGCGGAGGTGTTCACGCTGAACACGCATAAGATCTCGCGCAAGCAGGGCTCACGAGACACGACGCAGAAGTTTTTGTGGCAGTTGCAGGACGGGGCGCTCATCGAGAGTGTGCTTATTCCGGCGAATCCTTCGCTCTACGGCGAGCGGAGTGACCGGCATACATTGTGTGTGTCCACGCAGGTAGGTTGCGCGTATGGGTGCAAGTTCTGCGCGAGCGGGCTGGAAGGGTGGAAGCGGAACTTGCGGCCGGATGAGATCGTGGAACAAATCATCGCAACGGAGCGGTGGCACGACGATCAGCCGGAGGAGATGGAAAAAGTGGATGGCACGCTGAAAGCCGATCGCATGGTGAACAACCTGGTCATCATGGGGATGGGTGAGCCGCTCTCTAACTATGACAATTTGCTGAAGGCGTTGCGTCTGTTGAATGCGCCGTGGGGTGGGGGCATCGGGGCAAGGAAGATCACGATTTCTACAAGCGGTCTCGCGCCGCAGATCCGCAAGCTGGCGGATGAGCCGGAGCAGTTCCGGTTGGCCATCTCCTTGCACGGCGCCACGGATGAAGTGCGCAGTCGCATCATGCCGGTGAACAAGAAGTATCCGGTGGCGGAATTGGCGGCAGCGTGTGACTACTATCAGAATCGCAAGAGCAAGATGATCACGCTGGAGTATATCCTCATCGCGGGCGTGAATGATATGCTCAGCGAGACGAAGCCGCTGGCGGCTTTGGCGAAGCGCCTGCATGCGAAGGTGAATCTCATCCCCTACAACAAGGTGGACGGGCTGGAATGGGTGCGTCCGGAAGAGGAAGCGCAGGAGGCTTTCCTGGCGGCGTTGGAGGAGCAGGATGTGATCGCGACGCTAAGGCGCGAGAAGGGGCATGATATCGATGCGGCGTGTGGGCAGTTGCGCTTGAAGACGGAGAGAGAACTGCGTCCGCAGAATGTCGAATGAGCATTGAGTTGGGAAACATCGAACATCGAACTCCCAACTTCGAGCATCGAGAGAGGGCTAGTTAGAGCCTCCTAATGGGAGACAAGGCGTCAAGCCGCCTCGGGCGGAAAGCGGCGGCAAGCCTCCGCACTCCAAAGATTAGTTAGCGCCGTCTCACGACGGCGGCTACGAATTTGGGCGAGGACGACGACGACGAGAACAACTTAGGCGTCGGTGAAGGGGCCAGCGTTTTGAGCGGTCAGTTTTTCACGGACTTTCACACCATTTAGGGAAGCGACTGAGGTTTTACTCTTTAATGACAGGGCGGCGGCGCAACCGGCGGCTTCGCCCATGGCCATGGCGGTGACGGTCACGCGGCTCGATGCGTGGGCGCCCCGGGTGGCAGAGTGACAACGGCCCGCGACTAGAAGATTCTCGATCTTTTGCGGTACGAGGGATCGATAGGGGATATCGTAGGGCTCGGGTTGGACTTTCTTGGGATCGAAATCGTTTGCGCTGCCGATGACGGTTTTGTTCGGGTGGAGGTCGAGATACCAGCAGCCGGTGGCGATGGCGTCATCAAAGCGACGGCCTTTCATCAAGTCTTCTTCATTCAGTACATGCTGGCCGATGATGCGGCGGGATTCGCGGACACCGATCCATGGATAGGCTTCCATGAAATAGGAATCGGCAAAGGCGGGCACATCCTGTTTCCACGCGCGGAACATGGCGTGAGCATCGGCGCGACCTTGCATCTCGGCACGGGACAGATCGGCGGCATTGGTGGGATCGGCGGGAACACGTACGCCGTGGACGTAAATCTCGTTCTTGCCGAAGAGAAACATTACGCCGGGGCCATAGTAGAAGGGGAGTTCACCGCGTTTCTGGGCGGCAACGAGAGCGGTGCGGCATTGGGTGCTGACACCGGGGACATTCTGCACGTTGCCAATGCGGAAATGGAGCGTGAGCGGTTGAACTTCGGAGTTTTGCTCGAAAGGAGCACCGGCCCAGGCGGAGACATCGGCATCGCCGGTGCAATCGATCACCACTTTTGGCTTCACGGTGACGAGGCCGTCTTTGTTCGCGAGGGTGACGGAATCAATGCGGCCGCCGCTGCTGCGGACATCGCAGACGAAGGAGTTGAACAGGACGCTGAGGTTATCCTTTTGCTGCTGAAAGAGGCGGTCGAGGAGCAATTTGAATTCAAAGGTGTTCGGGATGGTGGGGTTGTGGCGCGAGACGGTTTTGGCATCGGGTGCACAGACACCGGATTTGGAAAGCAGTTCCAACGGGATGCCGCGCACTACGACGCGATTCGTGGAGATGTGGGCGATGCCATCGAAGTAAGGCAGGCCGACACTGGTGATGATACCTCCAGCGAAAGGGGCTTTCTCCACGAGCAATACCTTGGCCCCGGCACGGGCCGCAGCAAGTGCAGCCGCACTGCCGGCGCAACCGCCACCGCAGACGAGGACATCGGTTTTGATGGTGCGGGCGGA
>JAJNBN010000355.1 GCA_021156225.1 Verrucomicrobiota bacterium
GCGGACGATGCCATCGGGCTGGGTGGCCATGCCGCTGTGGATGAGGTGATTGATGACCCACGCAGCCTTGTCGAGCGAAGGCTCATTCGCGCCGTGTTTGTGGAACACGAGGAAATCATCCGAGGAACGGGTGCGACCATAACCGCAATCGAACGTGGTGGTGAGGCTTTGGCGCAGGTTCTGTGCGGGCACGTTAAGATAAGCAGGGCGTGACAGGATGTTCACCAGTTCATCGCGGTGTTCGGGATTGTCACAATAATCACAGGCTTCGAGCATCGCGGCGACGAGGCGGGTGTGTTCATCCGCGTGGTGATCCAGAAATTCCTTCCGCACCATCAGCACTTTCTCCGGATGGTTGGGCGCGAGTTCCGCACTGGTGGTCACGCACCAGCCGATGCCGGCACGCACGGCCACGGAGTTCCATGGTTCACCAACGCAGTAGCCATCGAGATTGCCGGCACGGAGATTGGCGAACATCTGCGGCGGGGGGACAACTACGATGTGGACGTCTTTGTCCGGATCGATGCGGCCGCTGCGGAGCCATTGGCGCAGGAGGAAGTTGTGCGAGGAAAAAGGATATACCACGCCAAAGGTATAAGTGCGTTCGCCGCGATCGCGGTCTATTACCTGCTTTAAGGTACGGGCATCGCGGACGCCGCGCTCGTAGAGGTCCTTGGAAAGGGTGATGGCATTGCCATGGAGATTGAGGACGAGCGCCGTGGCGCATTCGCAGACGATGGAGCCTAAGCCGAGGGTCGCGGCAAAGGGCATTCCAGCGACAGCATGGGCAGCGTCCAGTTCGCCATAGATGACCTTGTCCCGGATGGTGGCCCAGCCGGGTTCACGGGAAAGCTCGACGTTCAGGTCGTACCGGGCGAAGAAACCCTTCTCCTGCGCCACCAGGAAGGGGGCCGAGTCGATGAGCGGTACATAGCCGATTTTCAGGCGCCTAACGGTGCGCGTGTGGCGGGTGCGATTGATCATAGGCGGTGCAGCAAATTGCCCATCGTCATTTTGTAGAGCCTTCTGTGTGCCACTTGAGGGAAGTTGGCCCAATGAATGCTCTGAATTGTTTCGATGAAGAGTATGAACCGCTTTCATTCATGAATCAGCCGCTCGATAGCCGCCAATTAAGGGCCTTTGTGACCCTTGCCAGAACGGGGAGCTTCACGCTCGCCGCCAAAGAACTGTTCCTTTCCCAATCTGCCGTAAGCCATTCTATGAAGGCTTTGGAGAATGATGTGGGGTGTCGCCTTTTTGACAGGGTGGGCAAAAAGGTGTCGCTCACGCTCGCAGGTGAACAACTTTTGCAGTACGCGGAAAAAATACTGCAGGAGATGAGCAGCGCCCGGGATTCGCTCGAAAACTTGGGCAAATGGGGCCGCAGCCGCCTACGTTTGGGCGCCAGCACGACGGCTTGCCAATATGTGCTGCCATCCGTGTTGCGGGAGTTCAAGGAGAGCTTCCCGGACTGCATCGTCACGATTGAACCGGGCGACTCCCCTACCCTCGTGGATCTGGTGCGGAATCATCGCGTGGATCTGGCGGTGACGCTGGAACCCAAGGCGGACGAGCAACTGGCGTTTCATCCGCTCTTCCATGATGAGCTGATGTTCTTGGTGAGTCCGCTCCACCCATGGGCGGAAAAGGGCCAGGTGAACCGCGCGGAGATACCGAAGCAGAACTACATCCTTTACAACCGCCACAGTTACACGTTCGGTGCCGTGGAGGAATATTTCTCCCAGGAGGGTTATGAACTGAAGACGTTCATGCAGCTCGGCAGCATGGAGGCGATCAAGGAACTGGTGAAGCTCGGGCTGGGCATCAGCGTGCTGGCGCCGTGGATCGCGCAAAAGGAATTGCAGGAGCGTTCGCTGGTGGCATTGCCGCTGGGGCGGCGCAAACTGAAACGGAACTGGGGCGTGCTGCACTGGAAGAGCCGTCATCTCAGTCTCGCGGAGCAAACATTCTTGGGCTTGTGCGAATCGGTGACGGAGGAGTTGTCACGGAAGATCGCGATCACGGAAGCGGTGAATGAGGCGGCGTGACCGGTTGCACCGGAGGCAGACAACGGTATAAACAAAAAGGCCTTCGTCAGGTGACGAAGGCTTTTTCGCATCGGAGCGACCAGCAATCACTGGCCGAACGATGGTTACTTCTTCTTGGCGGCCGGCTTTTTCTTGTCAGCGGCTTGCGTGAGCACAGAAGCGGCGAGACTGCGCGCCGGCTTGGATTTGGAAGTGCTCAGAACTTTGCCGGCGAGCTTCGCCATTTTAGGAGAGGTCTTTTCGTTTTTAGCCATAATATGATCAACCGACGTTTCACCGTAATTGTACCAACGTTGCAGCCTAGCCGGGCCTTACCCTATAAACGAAGATAAATCGCGGGGGGATTACCCCCACCGGTGCTTCCTCACGGAAAGACACCAGTCAGGAGGGAGGAAATAGATTTGTCGCTCATGGAATCAGGGTTTACCGTGACCTCAAATGACCCTGAAGAATCCGCCCTGCCGCGCGAATGCGCGCCGTTTTGCTTCATGGATTTTTTGTGTTCTGATTTTCATCACCAGCGGGCTCCGAGCCGATGAGTATGACACGGTGCGGCAGAAGTGGTTTGATACGATCGTGGGTGCGGGCTACGACCCGGTCGATCCGGTCATCGCTCCCAAGCTGACGAGCATCGCGAGTTCGGCCAACTCTAACTGGTCGAGCATGGACAAGTCCCCCACCCGCACTTACCTGTGGAGTGACCTGGCCAGCACCACGGTTTCCTCGCACATCACCAGCAACTATGGCCGGCTGCGGGCGATGGCCCTGGGCTACGCTACGCCGGGTTCTTCACTGCAAGGTAACGCTACCTTGCTCGCCGATCTCTTGAGCGGCTTGGACTGGATGCACGCCAATCGCTACAACTCCACCAAGGCTATCTACGATAACTGGTGGGATTTCGAGATCGGCACGCCGATGCATCTGACGGATATCGCGGTGCTGCTCTATGGCCAGCTCAGTCCGACCCAGCTCTCCAATTACATGGGAGCAGTGGAGAAGTTCACGCCCTCCGCGACCACGCAGGCGCCGGGCGGAACGACGGGCACGTTCACCGGCGCGAACCGGATGTGGAAGATCCGGGTGGTGGCGGTGCGGGGCGCGGTGGTGAAAGACACTGCCAAGCTCGCTGCGGCGCGAGATGCCTTCAGCAATCTTTTCCTGTATGTGACCAGTGGAGACGGCTTCTACACCGATGGATCCTTTTTGCAGCATGGCACGCATCCCTACACGGCGGGTTACGGGGCCAGCCTGATAGCGACCATCGCCCCCGTGATGAATCTGTTGGCTGGCTCCACCTGGGAGGTCACGGACCCTTTGAAGGACAACCTCTATCGCTGGGTATTCGATTCGTTCGAGCCGATCATCTATCGGGGGGCGGCCTGGGACCTGGTTCGCGGGCGGGAAGCGGGGCGCTCAGGCGCGAGCCCGCAGGGGACGGGACATTCGCTGATCGATTCCATCATGCAGGTGGCGCAGTTCGCCCCACCCGCGGACGCCGCACGGATGAAGAGCATGATCAAGGAATGGGCGCTGAGCGATACGGTCCGGGATTTCGTGAGCAATCGTCCCCTGCCCACGGTGAAGATGGCGCAGAGCCTGATGAATGATGCGGGCATCATCCGGCGGGGCGAGCTTATCAAGCACTTCACTTTTCCGGAGATGGACCGCGTGGTGCATCTGGGGGCGGGTTACGGCTTCGGATTGAGCATGAGTTCCACGCGCATCGCGAATTTTGAATCTATCAACGGGGAGAATTTGAAGGGCTGGTACACGGGTGATGGCATGACGATCCTCTACAACTCCGATCTGCTCCAGTACGGCGATAACTATTGGGCCACGATCGATGCGTATCGTCTGCCCGGGGTAACGGTGGATGTGACGAAGAGCAAGCTGCCGCATCAGACGGCATCCATCGGACCGCGCGCGCAGGGGCAGAACACGCTCTCGCCGCATAACTGGGTGGGTGGCGCGACGCTGGGAAAGTACGGCGCGGCGGGCATGCAGTTCAAGGGCGTGGGAGTCACGCTCACCGGCCTGAAATCGTGGTTCATGTTCGATGATGAGATCGTCTGCCTGGGCGCAGACATCAACAGCACGGATGGACGACCGATCGAGACCACGGTGGAGAACCGCAAAATCTCCAGCAGCGGTGCGAATGCGTTCACGGTCAACGGCACGAAACTTTCCTCGGCTCTTGGCTGGACCAATACGCTTAGTGACACGACCTGGGCGCATCTGGCAGGCCACGTCGGCGGGGATGACATCGGATACTACTTTCCACAGGCGCCGACCCTGGTGGCAGTGCGGGAAGCGCGGACGGGAGCGGTTTCAGATATCGATGATGGCGGCTCCACCACGCCGATCACGCGGAATTATCTGCGGATGACACTGGCGCACGGTTCCTCTCCATCGGGGGCCACGTATCAATATGTCCTGCTGCCGGGACGCTCGGCACGGCACACGCGGAACTATGCAGAGCATCCGCAGATCACCGTTCTGACGAATCATGCAAATGTACAGGCGGTGAGCGAAAACACACTGGGCATCACGGCGGCGAACTTCTGGGCGAACATCTCGCAAAGCGTTGGGGGCATCAGCGTGAACAAAAAATGCTCCGTGCTGGTGCGCGAGGATGGCGCGTTCATCGATGTCTCCATCAGTGATCCCACGCAGGCGAACACCGGGAGCATCACACTGCAGATCGACAAGACGGGCGTCAGCATGAGTGCGG
>JAJNBN010000356.1 GCA_021156225.1 Verrucomicrobiota bacterium
CCCGACGTGTCATCGATCACCAGCTTCGATCCGGCGAGTTGTCCCGCTGCGGCCGTCAGGGGGGCAAAATCACGTTCCGCCAGGAAACCTTCACGCAGATTCCGCAGGTTCACGCGCGCCCGCGAGCACAACATACGCAGCACGAGTGATTCTGCGGTCATTTCCAGACTGAACACCCCCACCCCGAGCTTTTGGTCCAGGGCCACGCTCTCGGCGATGTTCATCGCCAAGGACGTCTTACCCATGGAAGGACGAGCGGCGATGACCACCATTTCCCCCGGGTGCATCCCCGTCGTCATCTTGTCAAACTGCGCAAACCCCGTGGAGATACCCGTGAGCATGCCTTGGCGGGCATGGAATTCCTCAATGGTGTTGATGGCCTTGTGCACCAAATCCTTGATGCTCGCCTGATCCGTGATCTCCCGTTCCTCATTGATCTTGAGGACTTCACGTTCCACCTCGTCCAGAAACTTGTCGATCTCACCCTCGAACTCATACACGTTCGCCACCGTCTGCGTGAACGTGGAGATCACCCGCCGCAGCAGGTGCTTCTCCTTCACGATGTCCGCGTAGTAAGGCAGGTTCGCCGCCGAAGGCACCGCATCCATCAGGGACGAGAGATAAGCCACCCCACCCACCGCCTCGAGCTGCTTGTTGTCCCGCAGTGTCTGGGAAATCGTGATGAGATCGATCGGCTCCTTCTTGTCGTACGTGGTGACCAGTAGTTCGTACAACATCTGATGCCGCAGATCGTAGAAGGATTCCGCACCTTTCTTAAGCTTCTCCAGGCAGACGCCGATAGAGTCATTCGGGGCCAGGAGCATGCAGCCCAGCACGCCCTGCTCGGCTTCGAGAGAATGCGGCGGCAAGCGGTCCAGCTTGCTCAAATCCACTGCGGGCGCCTGCTTGCGACGACGCGATTTCTTGAAGTCACCCGTCTCCTGCATGGGCGGAGAAGAACCATCATCGAGTGAGTCAATCATAGGGAGGGAAAAGATGCGTGATTAGCGCCAAAAAACGCGAGCATGTCTTATTCGCTTTTTGGCGAAAATTATCCCCATGTTATCCACACTTTTTCAGCGGCAGATTCTTATTGGTCCCAGTTGTCCTATAGGACCTATCATTCAATAAAAAAAACGGCAGACATTCCTGTCTGCCGTTTTCATGGAAAACTTAACGGATTACTCCGCCTTCTTCGCCGGACGGCCCTTGCCACGACGATCGCCGCGGTCACCCTTGTCGCCAGCCGGAGCCGCTTCCACCACAGGGGCCGGAGGCGGGTTCTGGCTCTCCACGCGCACCTTCAGGGAGGCATGGACATCCGTATGCAGCTTCAAGTCCACATCATGCTCGCCGAGCGTCTTGATCGCTTCAGGCAAATTGATTTTCTTGCGTTCCAGCGCGATGTCGAACTGGGTCTTCAGTTCATCCGCGATGGTGCCGGAAGTCACGGAACCAAACATCTTGCCGTCCTCGCCCGTCTTGACCTTGATGACCAGGATGAGCTTGGTGAAGCCCTTGGAGAGCTCCTGCATGTTGTTCAGGTCCAGCGCTTCGCGCTCCGCACGACGCTTGCTGAGGGATTCAAGACGGCGCTTGTTCGCACCCGTCAACGGAATCGCCAAGCCTTGCGGCAGGAGAAAATTGCGGGCATAACCGGCGGCCACTTTGACCTGGTCAGATTCTGCGCCCAGGCCAAACACGGGCTGCGTCAGGATAACTTCTGTCTTCGCCATAAAATGAGTTAAGTCTAAAGGTTAACGTCTAAAATCTTCGCCGCATCAAAACGGCACATCATCATCTTCCACCGGCGGCATGTCCGGATCGCTCGCCGCTGCGGCAGGTGCTGCCGGAGCTGGACGGGTCGGACGCGGTTGCGGCGCACGGGCTTCACGAGGGGCATATTCGCCACCTTCCGCGCCAGCACCGCCACCTTCACCACCACGACCGGAATCTAGGAACTGAAAGCTTTCCAGCACCACACCCAGACGGCTGCGCTTCTGGCCCGTGGTCTTGTCGTCCCACTGGTCGAGCTTCAAACGGCCTTCCACCATCAGCGGACGGCCCTTCTTCAGGTACTGCCCGATCACTTCCGCCTGCCGACCAAACGCATCCACATCAATGAAAGTCACTTCCTCGCGTGTCTCGCCCGTGTCCGTCTTCCAGGACCGGTTGACCGCCAGGCCGATCTTCGCCACGGCCGTGCCCTTCGGAGTGTATTTCAGCTCCGGGTCACGGGTCAGGTTCCCGATCAGGATGACTTTGTTGAAACTGGCCATGCTTTAGCCCCGATTTAAAAATTGCTTAGGCCGCCACTGTCGGCTTCGCGACCACCACGGGAGCGTGGTTGATCATCGTGCGGTAGATGTCGTTGTTCAGCGAGAGCTTGTTCTGCAAAGCCACCAGGCTGTCCGGCTTGGCCGTGAAGATGATGTTCACATAGAAACCCGCCGTCACCTTGCGGTTGGGCGTGCGCACGAAGGCCTTCTTGTCCATCTTCTGGATGGTTTCCACCTTGCCACCAGCAGCGGTGAGCTCTTCGGTGATCTTGTTGACCACGTCGTTGACGCTCTCTTCTTTGCCCGCCGTATTCAGAATGAACAGACCTTCGTAACGTTTCACAGCTTTATAATCTTTCGTTTGCTTAAATTTAAAATCTTAACTTAACCCGTCACAATTCCATTGAACTGGCTCATGGCCACTTCCAAACCCCGGCCCAACCAGCAGTCAATCTGGTCAGACGCCCGTTTGGCGACTTTGCCGAACAGTTCCCGCTCTGCCGCGCTGAACTCTCCGAGCACGTGGCCCACGATCTGGCGGACACCCTGCTCCTGACGCCCGATGCCCACCCGCAACCGCGCATACTGTCGGCTGCCCAAATGCTTCTCTATCGATTCCAGCCCGTGATGCCCGCCGGTGCCGCCGCTGCCCCGCAACCGGATTTCTCCAATCGGCAGATCCGCGTCATCCACCACCACCATCACATTCGTCAGCGGCACCCGGTAATAACTCATCACCGCCTGCACCGCCACGCCGCTGTCATTCATGTAGGTCTGCGGCTGGCTCAACCAGACTTTCCGCCCGCCTACCCGGCCCATCGCCAGTCTGCTGTGCAAACTGGAGTTGTCCGCCCAACTGGCATCCCACTTGGCCGCCAGCTCCTCCACCAGGAGGAAACCGGCATTGTGCCGCGTATTGGCGTAACGCGCCCCGGGATTTCCCAGCCCGACAATGAGATACAGCGACTCCATATGGCCGCCTTACCCCGGCAAGAATTACTTCTTGCCCTTGTCGCCACCCTCTTTCTTGGCAGGAGCCGCCGCCGCGCCCTTGGCACCTGCCGCCGGAGCTGCTGCTGCTTCGTCCGTCTTCTTCTCCTTGATGGCGACCACATCGCCAGGAGCTGCCGCCGGAGCTGCTTCTTCTTCCTTCTCCGTGCGAGGAGCCGACACCGAGATGACCGAGAGCTTCACATCGCCCACGTATTCCACACCTTCGATCTTGGGCAGTTCGCCCAAGTGAATGGTCTGGTTCAATTCCATTTTGGTCACGTCCACTTCGATGATCTCCGGGAGATCCTTCGGCAACGCCTTGACCTTGACCTTGTGCAGCACGTGCTGGAGCACGCCGCCACTGTTCTTCACGCCGGACGCTTCACCCTTCGTTTCCACCGGCACCATGATCGTCACCTTTTCCGTGGCGAAAACTTCATGGAAATCCACATGCAACACCTTGCCCGTCAACGCGTAGTGCTGGACGTCTTGCAGGAG
The DNA here is from genome assembly GCA_021156225.1 of Verrucomicrobiota bacterium. Classification (GTDB taxonomy): domain Bacteria; phylum Verrucomicrobiota; class Verrucomicrobiia; order Limisphaerales; family JAEYXS01; genus JAEYXS01. The sequence continues at coordinate 3,771 of JAJNBN010000356.1, forward strand.
CGCCAGACGGCTGCCGCTCTTGCCACCTTCCACCTTCAAATCCACGAGCACGTTCTCGGAGACGGAGTGATGGATGAGGTTTTCGAGTTCCACCTGGGTGAGTTCGAGGCTCTCAGGCTTCGCCTGGCCACCGTAGATCACGGCGGGAACACGCCCTTGGGCGCGCAGCTTCTTAACATCCAAACGACCCGACAAAGTGCGGGGATAAGCCGTCAATGATACCGATTTCATGTCTTAAATCTTTCCGCGTGCCGCCAATTTTGGCTTTTCACGCCTGTTTTAAAGGCAAATAGAGCCAGCCTCTCGTGTTCGCAGGCTGGCCATCTTCACCTAACAAACCAAAACCAATCAGGTAAATAATTAAACACCCGAACTGGTCAGGGCCGGAAAAACTAGCAACCACCTCAATTTCGTCAATAACTGTTTTTGCTTTCCCTTAACTTTTTAATCAAATAATGGCCCTCCCCGCCCCCATTAAGCCTCACGGATTACTTTTACGCCCACTTTGAACTTTGAACTTTAAGCCTCCCCTAACTACTGTCTTTCCACGTCCATGCCCAGTGCCCAGCCAAATACTGACGAGAATCCGGTCGAATTGACCATTCTCATGCCCTGCCTCAATGAGGCGGAGACGCTGGAGATCTGCATCCGTAAGGCCAAGGGCTTCCTCGAGAAGCATCATGTTCAGGGAGAGGTGCTTATCGCCGATAACGGCAGCACGGATGGCTCCCAAGCCATCGCTGAAAAAGCCGGTGCCCGCGTCGTCCCCGTAAAAGAAAAAGGCTACGGCAACGCCATCATGGGTGGTATCGCCGCCGCCAAGGGCCAATACATCATCATGGGTGATGCCGATGACAGCTACGATTTCGTCAACCTCCTGCCCTTTGTCGAGAAATTGCGCGAAGGCTACGACCTCGTCATGGGTAACCGTTTCCTCGGTGGTATCTTGCCCGGCGCCATGCCCCCACTGCATTATTATTTGGGCAACCCCGTGCTCACCGGCA
>JAJNBN010000357.1 GCA_021156225.1 Verrucomicrobiota bacterium
CGTTGAACCATACCCTGCTGCTCGCCGGCACGGTGAAGGAACCGGGCAATCTCAAATACTTGGAACCGCTGGCGGTCCTTTACGAAGAACAGGACCGGACGGCTGACTGTGTGCCATTGCTGGCACCGCACAAGAGCAAGCTGGGCACCTCCGAGTGTGCCCGCATCCTGGGCCAGCAGTTCATGGCGCAAAACCAGTACGATGATGCCTACCTGTTGCTCTACCCTTACGTACATGGCCGGCTCGCTACCTTGATCAAAGCTGAGCAGACCTATACCAACGCAGCTGACGTCTCCTACAAAGCGGCGATCCAACACCTCAATGATGGGAAGGCGGATCAGGCTTTTTACAAACAGTATGACAAAGCCAACAAGCCCGTTCAGGAAACCATGGTGGATGATTTTGTCCGGGATTGGATGAAGCGGGACAATAACTACAAACGGGCCGTCGCGGAATTTCAGGCGGCCAACCGCATTGTTCCGGTCACCTTGGATCTCGGCATCGTGCAATTGAATCGCGCCCAAAACCTGCCCGATCCCACCGAACGCAAGAAGGAGCTCGAAGCGGCGGAGAAAACGTTTCTCGCCATCCGAGGTTCAGCCGGTGAAAGCGATGAATACCGGATGTTCCTGGGCCAGGTCTATTACTGGCTGGGCCGCGCGGATGAGGGTAAGGTTCTTTTTGATGCCCTCCTGGTCTCGCGCCAACGGGCAGCGCCCTTGCTGCTGAGTTTGGGCGGCGTTTACCGTGATGTGGGAGATGAATACAACGCCCGCGAGTTGCTGGAGGAGGCATATCGCACCGCCACCACCGACAAGTTACGCTTTCATGTGGCCGCAGTCCGCGCTCGTGTCCAGAAAGACCTGGATGATGAGATCGTCTGGCTGGAAAAAACCGATCTCTCGGAACTCTCGGAGAAGGCCAGCCTGAGCACCGCGCGGGCAACAAAAGCCCTCTCGGTCGGCAACCGCAAAGAGGCCGCCGCGCAGCTCCGCGAGGCGATCAACAGCTATGCCAAACTGAACAAGACCTCCGCAACCCTGAACAACTGGGGCCTGGCCCAACTGACGTTGTTTGAAGCCACGGGCAACATGGATGACTACCGCAAGGGCGTCCAGATGATGGAGGAGTCCATCACCTTGAATCCGGGCAATAGCATCTTGCTGCGCAATCTCACCTCCATTCTTCTCTCCGAGGCCGTGATGGAAGTGTCCGCCGAAAAATTCCGTCACGCAGAGATGGGTGAACGGCCCAGTCTGCGAATGCTCAGTGAACTGTACCGTGATGAGGTCAGCCAAAAGCAGGTCATGGAGCGTTTGCGGTCGACGGAAGCCATGAAAAAGAGCCTGGGTTACATGGACCGGGCACTGCTTCTTTCACCCAAGTCCGTCTACCTCTACCAGGTACAGAAGACGCTGGCGGTCACCTCTTATGATCTGGCGGAATTGAAGAAGCTCCATCAGCGGATCCGTTCCGCCCAGCTCGATTTCACGCAGACGATCAAAGAAGCGCAGGAACGCATGGCTCCGGCCAAGAACGCCGAGATACTCCAAGACTTGCGAGATGAAATCAAAATGGTGGATGGGTTTATCCGCGATGGAGGACCCAACGCGCATGCGCCTACGCGGGCCCATCTGCAATGCCGTCGGGATATGCTGGTGATGAATGCACACGTCTTCGGCGAGAAGGCGGATATGGCCGCGCTGCTCACTCGGGCCCAACAAGCCCATGCCGTGCTCGATTCGTCTGCTTCGCAGGCCCATGTGGCGGGAGTTCACTTGCAACTGGCTGGTGAGGCGCTGGTCCGCAGCAATCCAGAGTTTGCGGCCTTGCATGAGCAGACCAAACGCATCCTCTCCGTCCGTGAGATGTGCGTGCTGCTGTTGGAGAAGGGCGGTCCAGCCGCCGAGGCGGTCCGTCGCAACGCCAATGTGCTGGCTGCGGTCGAGATTGAGAAAGACCGCACAAGCCGCTTCGCTGCCTATCCGTCACCGAGTCGCTGGGCGCTCCTGCGCTTCTTCGATGCCGCCCTGGCCGAGAATATCCGGCAAACCTTTCTCACCAGCGAACTGCTCCAGTTGGAAACCCAATTGGAAGCGGAGCTGGATCCGATGGATGCGACTGCAGTTCTCAGTTCCTATTGGTCCCAGTTGATGACTGGCCATGGGCCCGAAGCGGAAGCGGCCTATCAAGCCGGGATGGGCCGGGGGTTGCCCCTGCCCAAACTGGCCAAGCAAAAGATTTGAGCAGAACGGCATCGTAAAGTTGGAGCGCTGACGTCGCCGTCATTTACCATCCTTTTTGTACTTCTCCAGATGCACCGCCGCGATACGTGCCGCGTGGCGCACGTCTGTTTTAGCATCGGTGGTGGCGGTGAGCAGCGCGGGGATGGCCGATGGATCCCGGAAAAAGGGCAGCATCCGCGCGGCATAATGCCGGAAATCATCGGAGCCCGTGCGCAGCAATTCGGTCAACGCCGCCGGAGCTCCTTGCTTCAAACCCGTGTTGATCAGGAAACGGACAGAAACATCCGCATCTTCCATTTTCGTTTTCACTTGAGCCAGGGCTTCCGGTGTTCCTAAGCGGAACAGGCCCACGGCCGCAGCGAAGCGCTGCCAGCTTTCACGCGATTTCAGATTGCGACAAAGCGTATCATATCCCTCCGCCGAACCGTGAAAGGCCAGGCTGCACGCGGCGGCCAGTTGCATCCGCTCCTCCTGATCCTGCAAGGCTGCGCGCAAGGCCGGAATCGTCGCCGGGTCTTGGATGCCCGCGAGCGCGAAGGCAGCGGAGAAACGCACCCCAAATTCCCGATGCTTCAAGATCCCGACAAGTGGGGCCGCACCTTTGGCATCACCGATGTGTCCCAATGACCACGCCGCTTCTTGGACGATGTCCGTCTCGCTAGCCCCCAGCGCTCCGATGAGTTCGGGGATCGCCTGCGGATCGCCGATCAACCCCAACGCTTCGGCAGCGTGTTTGCGGATCTGTTCATCATTGGAATTGGCGAGCCCTTCCCGCAGGACCGGCAGGGCGGCGCTGTGGCCGGATTTTCCCAATGCATTGGCCGCATGAAGACGGCGATCTCCGGTGGGTTCACTCACAAAGGCGAGCAGCGACTCGAACACTTCTGTTCCGCCGATCTCGCCCAAAGCGTTGGCCGCATGGGGTGCCAGTTTGCCCCCGGCGGTCAGCTTCGCCATCAAGGCCGGGACCGCGCTGCGATCGCGGATGCCCCCCAGCGCTTCGATGATCTCCTGGAGCGTCCATTCATCCGCCTTGGTGGTGAGGGCGTCCAACAGCACCGGCACGCCCCGTGCGTCCTGCAACTTGCCCAAGGCCTGCACAAGTTCCGTATCGATGTCATGATTGGGATAACTTCTGGCGGAGGTTTGGTTCGTGGCCGCCTGTTTCACCGAGGCGACTTGTTTTTGCAAAGTGCTGATGAGATGCGGGACAACCTCGATGTCCTTCAGGTCGGCGAGCGCCACGGCCACGCTAGTTTGCAGCTCCTCATTCGGCACAGCCAGCACCGGTCGCAAGACGGGAACCGCCCGTTGATCGCCCAAGCTGCCCAAAGATCGCGCCGCCGCAGAACGCACGCCGTTGTCGGCATCTGTTTCCAGTGTTTTCAGCAACGGGGACAACGCCAGTTGGACATCTAGTGTGCCCAGTGAAGAAGCGATTGTCTGGCGCACTTGCGCCGCCTGGTCATTGCGCAAAGCAGCCAGCATGGCGGCGGCCGAACGCACCGGGTCTTGTCCGGCAATGGCCGTGGCCGCCGAGGAACGCACTTCCGGCGAAGGATCGGTAGCCAGAGCTTTCTCCAAAATGGGCGTGGGATCCGGATTCTCAAAATGGACCAATGCTTCGAGGATCACCGAACGCACGGCGGGCAGGGATTCGGTCGCCAGTTTTTTCTCCAGAATGGGTCCGACCGCCTCGTCCATTTTGCCCAGCGCCTCCGCCACCTCGTAGCTGCCGATGTATTGTTGCTGGGGGATGTTCGGGGGATTTAAACGTTCCATCAGTTCCTCGACCAGTTCCTTTATCTTCTCCAATACCCCCGGGTTGGAGTTGTAATGGAAACGGGCCTGTTGAGTGCGGATATGATCGAGTTGAATGTCGATCTCCCGTTCGAGTTTTTTGGCGGGGGAATTGTGATCGAGCCACAGCACGCCAGCGGTGACGCCCAATAGCAAAAAGGTGACGGCCAGCACCGCAGGCCAACGACGTTTACGGGCGGGTGGTAAGGCCGGCCCCTTAAATTGAACTGGCGGATCGTTCTCCATGGCGATGATAGAGGTTCTTCGCCTCCACGAGTCCAAAGTAACAGACACCTCGTGAAAGCACAACTCTTCGCTGGCATACGACCGCAATAATCAGGCGGCAGTTTCATTGCAGCCCCGGCTCGACGTTCCGGCTTTCTCCCGCTTTACTTCTCCCATGCGCATCATTAGCGGCACCGCCGCGAATGTCATCCTGAAGGTCCCGAAAGGTTACGATGTCCGGCCCACCCCTGATCTGGTGCGGCAGGCCATCTTCAACAGTTTGGGCGATCGCGTGGTGGGTGCGCGCGTGCTGGAGCTTTTCGGAGGGACCGGTGCGCTGAGTCTCGAATGCCTGAGCCGTGGCGCCGCCAGTGCCGTATGCATCGAGCTGGCTCCGCGTCATGCCCGCATGATCCGTGAAAACCTCGAAGCCACTGGCATCCCTCCGCATCTCTACGATCTGCGTCTTCAGGATGTGCTGGTGGCCATTCCGCA
>JAJNBN010000358.1 GCA_021156225.1 Verrucomicrobiota bacterium
CCGGCTAGCCCATTCCGGCGTATTCTTCGTCTGTCGTCAGGTCCAGGCCCATGAGGATGTAGTCGTGGGTGATGCCCTGCATGTCTTTCACGTAGTCGGGCAATTTCACGAGGTCGCTGAAGCCGAGCAGTTGGAAGGTCTTGATGGCACCGGCCTGTTTGCCGATGAATTCGGCCTCCACTTTTTCCAGTCCCAGCATGCTCGCGATCTCCACGAGGTTGGTCACCAAGGCGCGGGCGATGCCGATGCCTCGGAATTTGGGATGCACGAGCACGCTGACGCGGCCGATGTGGCGTTTCCAGCCGCCCTGATGCTGATGCAGGGTGGCGCTGCCCACGATCTTGCCATCAATGATCGCGAGCAAGGGCAGGTTCACCTGATAATCGATGTTCTTGCACCATTTCTGGATGACCGCGAGATCGGTGACGTGGTGCTTGATGAAGAGGCGCTCTTCCGCAGGCACGGCCTGAAAAAATTCGTGGAACACCAGCTCATCGTCCTTCTTGAGCGGACGAAGCTTCCCTTTTTTCTCAGCCTTCAGTTTTACTTCCTTGGGATACTTCTGGAGTGCGAATTCCAATGACATATTGTCCCCGGTGTTAAGGTTTCCTGTTTTCCCGGCCAACCCGGCGAGGGCTGGCATTACTGTAAACTGACGGTTACGAAAGAGCGGTTACGACGAGGCGGAGGAGACTTCGCCAGCCAAACCCTGGCCCAGGCGCAAAGCACGCTGGTCGATGGTGAGCGGGTCGATGCTCCAGTTCGCGGCCAGCGCGACCACTTTATCCGTATTGGTCTGGATGAAGGGTGCGGGCGGGAAGGTATCCAGACCGGTGGTGTCACCATAGTCCAGACAGTGCAATCCCAGTTCCGCCTCCGCCACGGAGAGGTGGCCTTGATTCCAAAGGGTTTCGCCGGCCCACGCATAGGCGCGCAGGATGCGGCCATCCTCGGCCCGGACCCAGGCGTGATGATAGAGCACTCGATCAGCCTGAAAATATTGCACGTGTCCGAGCTTTTCGCTGAGTTCCAATATAAAGCGGAAGCAGTGGTCCACATCATCATTCGGGTCTGGGAGGCAGGTGCCCATGACCAAGATCCAGGAACCGACGGGAGGGGAGATGAAAAGCTTACGTTGGCTGGCCTCGGCCAGGCCTTCTTCCCACGTGCACGTGCGGGCATTGTGGAGACGGAGAGCTTCCCGCACGGCTTGCTGGTTCGTGCTGCGGATGGCTACCCAGCGTTTGGGCAGGCCATATATGGACCGGGCGCTTCCCATACTATTGGCGGCTCCCCCATTCAACCGCAGGAAGTGTTCCATGAGCGCATCCTCTTCCTTCCGCTTGCGAACGTGATAGCGCGCCAGCATCACGAAACCGACCCCGATGCCAAAAGCCAGCGCCAGCAGAAATAGCAAGCCCACGATGATCGGGCTAACCCGGTCCCCATTGCCTGCACCGGTGCCCCAGCCATCCATAGCGGCTATAACCTGGGGGAAAGAGTTCACGGGAGAAAATCTATCCCCAGTATGAGTCTGCGCAACATCAAATCTTTCGGAAGGCAAGATTTTCCAGAGCAAAAAAGGCTAAGTTGTTCGTGAGAATTGAAGGCACGGGAAGAGATTAAGCGGGCGGTGCGGGTCCTTCATCTTGCTTTGTGCCTAAATCTGTTACTGGCGATTGCTTTTTGCCCGGTAGATGCTTTCTTAAGCGCGCTCCGCATGGAAAATGTTGTGACCAATCCACCGCCGCCGCTTTGGCGCACGCTCCTTATCTTGGGCCGTGTGTCGAATCTGCCGACCGTGTGGTCGAACTGCGCAGCGGGCTGGTTGCTGGGTGGCCAGGGGGAAATGTGGAAGTTGTTGCTGTTGTGCCTGGGGGCGACGTTCTTTTACGTGGGCGGCATGTATCTGAATGATGCGTGCGATGCGGAGTTTGACCGGCAATATCGCCAGGAGCGGCCCGTTCCGAGCGGGGCGATCAGTGTCACGGCGGTGTATGCATTGGGCTTCGGCGGCCTGCTGGCGGGACTGATCATTTTTCTGTTGCTGGGGAAAACCGTGGCGATCTTCGGCCTGATCCTGGGGATAAGCATTTTGCTCTATGATTTGGTGCACAAGTTCACGGTGTTATCGCCGGTGTTGATGGCCTTGTGCCGGCTGTTCCTTTTTCTCGCGGCGGTGGCGGTGGGCGAATACGGCATCAATGGGTTTGCCGTGTGGTGCGCGGTGGTGCTGGCCTGTTACATCATCGGCCTGAGCTACATCGCCAAACAAGAGAGTTCGCTGGGTATTCTGCGATTCTGGCCCAGCATCTTCCTGGCCGCACCGGTGGTGCTGGCCTATATCATCAATGGGCCGGATTACCGGTTGGCGGGGTTGTGGTTCTCGGCGTTGTTGATCGGGTGGGTCATCTGGTGCCTGCGATTCACCTTTTGGTCGCCCGAACGGAATATCGGGCGCACGGTTTCAGGATTACTGGCGGGAATCGTGCTGGTGGATCTGCTGGCGATAGCGGGCGGTTCTTCACCCGTGATGACGGTGGTCTTCTTGCTGCTTTTTGGGGCCGCGCTGGTGTTTCAGAAGTTTGTGCCGGCGACGTGATTTTTTCCCTGGTGGATTCTGAACGGCTTCGACTGCACTCCAGTCTAATGGGGATATGATCACGTGTCGTGTCATCGTGCCGTGGGAGAAGGGGTTGCATTTGCGCGCGGCTACGCAGTTGGTGCGCTTGGGGCAATCTTTCCACTCGACCATCTGTATCCACTGCGGTGATCAGGTGGCGAATCTGCGCAGCATCATCAGTGTGATCAGTCTGTGTGCGGTGATGGGGTCGGCGCTGGATATTGAAGTGACGGGGGATGACGAACAGGAAGCGATGATGGCGGTGGAACAGGTTTTTTCCGCAGGTGAGTTGGGTGGGTGATCGAGGTTATTGAGCCCGGCGATTTTAGCGCGCATTTTCCGGTTTGATGAATTCTTTCAGGCGCAGGTCGTGGCCGGAGTAGCTCAGTCCGGTGCCGGCGACGATGCGCAGGGTGATTTTGTCCAGGTAGCTGCGCGCCACCCAGAATCCCACAGTGATTTTGCCAGATTCAGAGCGTTTTTCTTTCAGCGGTGCATAGCCAAGCAGATCTTTACCCCCTTCGGCGATCTCGAGGCTGACGTGCTGGAAGTCTTTGAACTGGCCTTCAGGTTTGAATTGGAGTTCCACCCTAACGGCGTCCGGGCCGCTTTCTGCGATACGGAGGTCGATGCCGAGTTCTTTGGCTTCTTTTGGAGTGACCCAGGCTATCTCCATCAGGGCGAAGCATGGAGTGGCCAAAGCCATGAGCAAGGTGAAGAGGCAGATGCGGAGGACGTGTTTCATATAGATAAGACAGGCGAACGGTTTCTTGGACGATTTGGATTCTGCAAGCAGAGCGGGTATTTAGCGTGCTTTTTCCGACTTGATGAATTCTTTCAAGCGGAGGTCGTGGCCGCTGTAATTCGAGGGGTAACCGGTCACGATTCTCAGGGTGATCTTGTCCACGTAGGGGCGGCCGGCCATGAAGCGGACGGTGACTTTGCCCGGTTCACGCGTTTCCTTCAGAGTCGTGTAGCCCAGCAGCAGTTTTTCCCCATCGGCGATCTCCAGGCTGACGTGCTGAAACTCTTTGAAGCGGCCTTCGGGTTTGAATTCGAGTTCCACCCAGTGCGCATTGGGACCGCTGTCGGTGACACGGAGTTCGATGCCGAGTTCTTTGGCTTCTTTCGGGGTGACCCAGCCGATTCCCATCAGGGCGAGGCAGGGGCTGACGAGGGCGACGAGCAGAAAAGCGAAAAAGGAGAGGCGGAGTGCGTGTTGCATACTGATATGACACGCGAGGGGGAGGTTTCTTAGAGCTTTTTTCCCGGCCACGCCATCACTTGACCGATTTCAAGCTCACTTGCTGGAACCCGGCGGTTTTGCAGGCCTCCATAACTTCGGTCACTTGCCGGTAAGTGGCGCGCTCATGAGCCTGAATCACAACCGGTCTCACCCGTGAATCGGGAAGTTGGGACAGACGGGAGGCAAGCTGAGCTGGTGGACAGGGCTGTTTCGCCACGGTCAAGCTGCCATCCGGGGCGAGCTCGATCACCAAAGGCATCTGGACGGATTTATCCCCGGCGGTCTTTTTATCATGGGCGCAGCCCCAGACGGTCAGAGCGATGCTCAAGCAGCAGATAAAATTGAGCAGGTGTTTTTTCATAGAGTTGCCGGAGGAGGATAAGCTATGAATGGGGGCGAGGCAAAAGCCCTGTTCATTTTTTGAGCCGTAGGCTTACGGGTCTTCTTTGCGGATGATGCACTTGGCGACGTAGATGAGCCCGAATCCGCCGCCGATGCCGGCGCCCAGCCAAAACTTGAAGTTCATCCGCTCAACCGTCTCATCTTTTTTGAGGCGCTCCATGCGGCTTGACATGCCGCTCCGGGATTTTATGGCCAAGTCAGCGAACCAAAAACCACAACCAAGGACGACAGCGGGCACGATGATCACGGAGGCGAATTTCAGCCAGCGCAACCACCACTCATCGCGCTCGGTTGTTTCGTCTTCGTAAGAAGGGTGCTTGTTCAGAGCGGCATCTTTCACGGCGGAGAAGGTGGTTCCCAAGAGGCTTTCGTTGTCGTCGTGGTTGGCCATAGGCGGTGCTCCGGTTGGTTGATGGAGCTTATAAGGTCAGGTTCGTACGGGGAATGCAATCCTTGTCGCCAGAGATGGCGCATGAGGCGGAGGTG
>JAJNBN010000359.1 GCA_021156225.1 Verrucomicrobiota bacterium
AATTATGCCAATTATCAATTCAACTTGCATCGTGATCGTGTTGATTTCCTTCGCTTTGGTCGCGGGATATATGGTGGCCGTCCATTGCTACATGAAGGATGCCGACAAAGACGGTAATGGGGATTCGTCTCACTGAGCAGCGGCCTAAACGGCTAGCAGCCAAAGACTTGTTTCACATAAGCCCGGCTCCGTTGGTGGTTTTCCACGACGGACCGGGTTATTTTCGTGCCTTTTTCCAGCGCCAGCTCGACGGTATAGACAGGGGCCAAGTTGTTCTTTTTGGCGTAGGCGGCGATGGCGACGTAATCCAGATCGCCGGTGTCCAGGTCTTCCCACCAGATGGCTTCGCGGCTCTGGCGCAGGTGCCAGGAGACGATGCGTGAGCCGTAGTCTTTCAGGGCATCCTCGGGGGCCACACCGCCGCGATAAACCCAATGGACGTCGTAGCAGAAGCCGACTTTTTCGGGTGAGGTAAGTTTGAAATTGGAGTGATACTCCCGAGCTTTGCTGCGCATGGCGGGAGTATGATGGTGAAGGCCCAGCTTCATGCCCATTTTGACGAGCTCGGTGCCGAGGAGTTCGAGCGCGTTCGCCTGGGTTTTCAATTGGGCATCGGTCTTCTCTTCTCTGCCTACGCCGGGATCGCAGGTGAGACGGGTGAAGCCAGCTTTTTGAGCGGCGCGGGCGCCTTGCAGGATCTGCTGGGTGTTGGTTTCCCATTTGCCATCTTCATAGACGGTGGCGTTGGTGTAGAGGGAAACGGGCTTCAGTCCTTTCGCCTTCATCTGCTCCGCGAGTTTTTGGTTGTTCTCGGGCTGGGCGGAATCGAGGGAGTGTTCCGCGTAATCGTAGCCGCAATCGCGGACGATGGAGAAGATTTCATCCAGGTGATCAGCCAGCTTCTTGTCTTTGCGCTCGTAGTATTGGCCCCAGCCGTAGAGTTGGGTGCCGACGAGGGGAGCGGAGGGAGGAGGGGCGGCTTCAAGCTTGGGGAGAGCGGCCAAGGCGGTGACGGCGGCGGTGCGTTGGAGAAATTGGCGGCGGTTCATGGTAACTGGAGAGATGCTTACGCCGATTTGTTGCATGGGGCAAATGGGATTTTAGAGAGAGCACCGCCTAGGGGCGGGCAAGTTCAAAGCTCAAAACTCAAAGTTCAAAGATGGGGGCATGGCCGTAGTGTCGTTATGACTGCTTCTTTTTGTGCTGGAGGATGAGAAGACCGATAACGCCGCCCAGCAGCAAGACGAGCCGGAAGATGAGCTGGCCGGGGGTTTTGGTTGGTTTGGTGATAAAAAGGTATCCGGTGAACGCGATGATGAAGCAGCAAACCCATTGTGCTTCCGGGAGCATACTCGTCTTCTTCGGTGGTGGTAGTGGCGGAGGTGTGGGGGAGTTGGTCATGGGAGGTTTTGTGTCAGCCTTATCAGCTATCGGCTGCCTGCTGGTTGGTACTTCGGTTCTGTTTGATCAGTGTCTCGCGGTCTGCGGGGGACAAACGGAGGATCTCGATCATCCTGTTCGCGGTCTCGCCGGCGCTGTCGCAAATCTCTCCGCTGATGCCTTGCACGTCCACCCGCCACTTTCCTCCGGGCAGGGGAACCAGGCAGATGTAATCATCGATTGTACCTATGCCGTCCGGATGAGTCACGTGACGGGAGCCGCCAATCACGGTGGCACCCATCGCCCAGTCGCGTTTGGTGGCCCAAAATCCCGCAGCGATGATGAGTTGGATCATTGAGTCTCGCGGGTCCATAGGCGGCGTTGGAGAGGTCATGATGATCGGGCTTCGCGGAGGCGCGCATACCAATAGTCAGCAACATTGTAAGCGACCTCGCAGTCGCAGTAGCCGCCATATTCGCCGAACCACTCACATACCTCTTCCAGATTGCCAACGCCGCGCTCGCTGAGGAAGGCACGGCTGCGATTGAGGGTGTGGTCGCATCGCGAAACGATCTTGCCGTCTATACGGGTGAAGAGCGTTGCTTCGAAATGATCTATCAGCGCAAGCAGGTCTTCATCTGAAACCGGCTTGCGGGCGCATGCTTCCGCCCATTCGTTCGCACGAAGCTGTTGCACGATCGCGCGACGTCTTTGTTTTTCCTGTTTACCGGCCATAGATGTGCGATGCCTAACGATCCGGGTGTCCTCTCATCCGCATTGCAAGACGCTTTGGGTGTTCAAACAGTCCATGCACACGAAGACAAAAATCCTGCCGCAATCGCCAAGTGCGACTTCGTCACCGAGGCAATCAAGCTGCCCATAAAAGGTCATACCAGTGAAGCACTGCGAACATTCCGGCGTCTCATCACCTTGAATCCAACCAGGCTCGCCGCCAATCTTGTGACCTTTGCCAGCCTCATCGTTCCATTTGAAACCAATCACGCCGCGTGCTTCAGGCGTCATCGGATTCATCACCAGCGGTATCTCAGGAATCTTGTTCATAAAAAACGTGCGTGCCCTACGGATGATGGCGGAATCGGGTGATTGGTTGAAGGCTCAAATTATGATGTTAGCCAGGGCCTTTGGCCCTCGGGGGTGACGCTGCATTATGCGGTGATGCACCTAGTTTTTCTAGGGTGGCTTCAGGGTTTTGCCAAGGCGCTGCCGAGGGCTTTGACGCGGGCGTCGCCTTCTCCCAGCGTGGGGCAGAGCCAGCCGCCTTCGTCGTGTTCGTTCCACGCGTAGATGATTACTGTTTGCGCTTCCGCGTTGGTTGGGTGGCTCCGTGTCCACGCCACGGCTTTTCGGATGTGTTGGGCAAGCTCCGCCGGTTTTGGTGGTTGGTAGAATCGACCAATCTCGGCGCCCCAGCCTTGGTTTTGCTCCCAGAAGACGGGGCGCTCGACGCGTGGGCGACGATCCCAGCCGGTCATCGCCAAGGGGACGATTTGGGCCCCGGTGGCGAGGCTGCGCTGCCAGAAATCTTCGACATAGGCGGTCAGGTCTGCGTAGGGAGCGCCCTGGCCGCCCGCTTGCACGGCGTAGGCGCTGATGGCGTCGCAGCCGCTGGCGTCCGCGAAGGCCTTCGCCTTATCGGGCCACGGGACCAAGGCCACACAGTAAGGTTCGGGCAGTCCTCGGGCACGGGTGGCGGCGCGGAGTGAGGTCACGGCTTTCCGAACACCCCCGGCCTTGGCCCACGTGGTTTCGTTGGATTCCAAGGAGAGGTTTAGGAGGTAGAAGAGGGGACGTCCGTTCAGGACGGTCTGGTAATTCGGGCGCGTCATGAGGTCGGCGAAGCGGGCGGCTTCGGGCGCAAAGGTGTCTGGCCGCCAATGGCTCACGTCACCAATCATACAAAAGCGAACTTGGTCGCGGGCGGGATTGGCGAGGTAACGATTCAGTGCGCGGCTCATCGGGTCATTGGTGCCGTAGGCGCAGAAAGCCCAGTAATCCAGCCCTGCTGCTTGCGCGTAAGCCAGTTCGCGGGTCATGACGGCATCGGTATCTCCGGCGATGGTCACGGCCCCATCCTTGGCCATCTCGGCGAAGAAAGGGAGGCGCCCGTGCCAGTGTTTCGGCGACAGGCTCTTCTGCATGGCGCGACCGACCTCACCCGCGTCACCGTGCCAGGCATCCCAACGGATGGCACCGACTACAACGCTGCGAGTGGCCGCGCGATCAGAGGCAGGAATGGAAAGCACCGCGATGAGTAGCGATGCGAGCAGAACCAAGATATGGCGAATGGTCATTCGGGAGCGACCGATCAGGTGCCCGACAGGTATAGGGATGGAGCGAAGGAATAGCCAATGGCAAATAGCCGAGGTGGGAATTTCAAAGATGTGGTGCGGTCGGGAGAGGGTGACATTTTTCTTTTACCTAGTTAAAAACTGGAGAGTTGATGGCCTGCTGAAAACGTGAAAAAGACGAAAATCTTTGCTTGGATTTTCCTCATTTCCAAAGGGTTGGGAGGGATGTCGCTGTGGGATAAGTAATTTCGGTTGTTTGAGTGGTGGAGGAGTGAGAAAGTGCGAGTGCTGGCAGCTCGCTGCTGGTAAAGGACGGGTGGAACGGAGGTTGGCGCTCAATCTGAGCGGTAGGCAGCCCCGGAAAATCCCGAGTCATCAAGCATGGTGATGCGTTTATTGCATTGGTATGTCCTGCGTTGGCGGGGAGGTGACGAGTCCTTATGGAGTCATTGCAGATATGTGAGTGTATCGGGCGTATGGATCAGGGTCCGTAAGCCGGAGGGTGAAGGGGACGTCGGTGGGCATAGGATTATATGACTCACCGGGGAATCCTTAGTAGCCACTGCGGAACCGGCCGGGAACTGAACGGACGCTAAATTTGAACTCTCAATCGTAGGGAGGGAGGAAACGATACTTCACAGGGGTCGGATGGTTTCATTGTTCTTTGACATAAATTCCCTAAAGGGAATGCAGGGCCGGTCGATGTTCGACTTCCTAGAGTGGGAATGGGAGGTTTAGTGCCTCCTCTCCCCGTGCCCTCTCCGCCAGCTAGCCGAAGTTCGGCTTCCAAATGGAGGAGAGGGAGATGGGGGCGTTGGGCTTCGGCGCGGGTGGGGCGTGGTTATCGTGGTGCCTTGACGGAAAGAGTCAGGGCATCGCGGCAACGATGCCCTACCATGCTGCATTCTTTTGTGAGGTGGCTGGCGAGGGTTTGGTCCGGTGAGGGTGGACTGGTTGCTAGAGTGCCGCAGGACAGGAGGCAATCGCGGAGGAAACATAAAACGGATCAGATGGGAAGGCCATTTCGGGGAATGTTAAATTTGTTGAGGGCAATTTGTGTT
>JAJNBN010000360.1 GCA_021156225.1 Verrucomicrobiota bacterium
ATTCATGAACAAGGCCTCTTGCGCCGGGCTCGTGCCACCAGTCAGGTTGGTGACGTCGTTCACGTTCTGAGCCAGATAACCCGTATCACCCGAGATCGTGATGGTGATGTCATTCCCCGGGTTGCTGGCATCGATATCGTAGGATTGCGAGAGAGAGCCACTGCTCCAGTTCACCAAATCCCAGTCCAAGACGACCGCCTGAGCTTGGGCAGGCAGCAGCCACAGAGCGAACGCGAGTAAGCTTAGTTGCAAAAACTGATGCTGTTTGGCTCTAGCCATATATACCTGATAAGCAAACTATGGCTTCCTCCTCAGAATTACAATTTCAATTCGTTCGCCAGACCGAAACAACCTCCTAAAACGCTCTTTTCATGCTCTTTGATAAGCAATTGAATGCAACCGAAAAAAGGCGCAACTATGATTTGTAAAGTGCTTATATTAAACAGGTTAATAGCTTCCTTCTCCCCCTCAAAAAATCGCTATGTGGCACCCGAAAAACACCTCTCTAGGTAACGGGCCTGAATTCAGCTAGGGGTTTACCCTAGCCTCCCTAAAAGACGGTTTTTGGGACCAAGTCACTCCCGGCCACGATCCAGCTTGCTCCACGTGCCGTCCTTGGCTCCCGGCGCGCTGTCGCCGCCATGATCCACCCAGCGGCTGTCCCATTCATTCACCACAAAGCCTGCGCTCCCATCCCCGCGCAGGACGTTCTTGCCGGTTTTGTGAGATTGCGCATACCACTCGCCCACCTGAAACGGTTCCCGAGTTTCGTAATCCGAGATCAGCACCCGGCTGGCGGCCCGCTCCGTCTTGCTGGGCCCGCCCTGTCGGGTGCCGCGAAAGTAATAGGAACTGTACGCCACCACACCGGTCACGCTGATGCTGTCCCGGCAATTAGTCCCCCCGGGCTTGAACGTATCGGCGGAGGGACAATAGAACATCCGCGAATTCAACGTGTCGGATTTGATCATCCGTCCGTAATGCAGCAGGTTCGTACCGTTCCAGATCATGTTCGTGGAGTTTCCTCCGGCGGTGGGCAGCTTGTCGTTATTGTCCGTGGCCGCCATGTGGCCGCCCAAACCCATCTGTTTGAGATTGTTCAGGCAAGAAGTCCGTTTGGCCTTTTCCATCGCCCGTCCCAGCACCGGCAAAAGCATGCTCGCGAGAATGCCGATGATGGCGATGACCACCAGCAATTCGATAAGGCTAAAAGCACGGAGCCGGACTGACATGATGACTTTATATCCGATATAGGAAGAAACCGGGCAAGCACCAACTTGGCACCCGAGGTGTGTCCGTCGTCGAAGAAAGCAGCGGAAGACCGTCAGCCGAAAGACCGAGGATAACTATTGGCTAGGACCTGCGGCACCAGTGGGCAATGTGAAGAAGAACGTCGCCCCTTTATCCACCTCGGCTTCCGCCCACAACTTCCCTCCGTGGCGATGGATGATGCGTTGCACTGTGGCCAGGCCCACGCCATTGCCCGTGAATTCCTCCTGCGTGTGCAGTCGTTGGAAAGGTTGGAACAACCGGTCCAGAAAACTCATGCTGAACCCGGCCCCATTATCGCGCACAAAAAACGTGGTGGTTCCATCGGTTCCCGGCAGCGTGCCGAACTCGATCTCAGCGTGACTCTTGCGGGAGGTATATTTCCAGGCATTGGAAAGCAAGTTTTCCAGCACCACCTGCAGCAGGCCCGCGTCACCGTTCACTTCCAGGCCGGGCTGAATCTTGAAATTGGCCGATCGACCGGGCGTGCCGGCCTGAAAACGCGCCGCCAGTCGCGTGGCCAACTGGCTGAGCGACACCTTCTCGAAATGAAGTTCGATCCGCGCCAGCCGCGCCAGCCGCAGCAGATCATCGATGAGCCCGGACATGTTACGGGTCTCTTCCTGGATCTTGGCGAGATAGGCCAGACCTTCCGGCACCAGTTTGTTCTCCTTGTTCTCCGTGATCAACGTGGTGAGCACATCCACGCTGCGGATCGGCGTACGGAGATCGTGGGAGACGGAATAGGAGAAGGCCTCCAGTTCATGGTTCGCCGCCGCCAGTTGCAAGGTGCGTTCACGGACCCGTTGTTCCAGCTCGTCGTGGATCTGGATATTCTCCAGCGCCACGGAGGTGGTATTGGCCAGTGCCTGCAACAGTTCCACCTCTTCCGGCGTGGCCTGATGCGGCTTCGCCCAATAATTACCTATGGCTCCGATAGGCGACTTCGTGCGGATGGGCACCATCACCAGGCTTTTGACGAAAGTCGGCCGATACGCATCCACCGGAATCCGCGGATCCGCATAAATGTCCGGGATGACGGCCGGCAACCGGTTCAACATGGCCCAGCCACTGATGCATGCGCTGAGCGGAAAACGTTGCCCCTTCCACAGCGGGCCGATGGCGTCTTCATCCACGTAGCTGCACTTGTCGTCTTCGCGGAGAACGAACGTGGCTCCATCCGCGCCCGTCAATTCCCGAGCCGCTCGGCGCACCACATTGGCCACGGCCTTGACCGAGCGGGCCAGCGAAAGTTCCTGAACTGCCGCCACCAGCCGGTGCATGGCCCGGTTATTCTGGGTCACCGGGGATTCAACGGGAGCGGCTACGGGCGGCGTATCCTGCCCCAGCGGCAAACGGCGCAAGGCCGCCGTCAACTGCCAGAGATGATCTTTGAGGACGAAGTCGGTGGCCCCGGCATCCAGACAGGCTTTTACCTGCGCTTCATTGGCCGCCCCCGAGACGAAGATGAGGGGGACTTGGGGGCATTCCTTGCGGGCCAATTGCAACGCCGCCTGACCGCTGAAACCGGGCAGGCCGTTATCCACCAGAATGAGATCAAGCCCGCCTTGCTTGATGGCTGCGCTGAACTCCTCGCCATCCGTGACCTGCTTCCAGTCCACCTGGAAGCCATTGCGCTCCATCGCCCGCTTTACCAGCAGGGCATCGACGGAGCTGTCTTCCAAATGCAAAACGTGCAACTTGCTCATAATTTCCCAACACCGAAGGTCACTCTGTCCTCCCAAAGCGATTCGCACCGGAACATACCATGGAAACCGGAAGACCAAAAGTAGAAAATTCCAGACGGAGAAGGTAAAACCGCTACTTCCAATACTGCATCAGCACCTTCACATCCGTCCTGCTGGTGCGGCGCAAAATGGCCACCATCTGGCGTTCCTTGTTGTTCAGTTTCACTGTGATCGTGGCTTGAAAGGTGGCGGCGTTGTGGCGAGTACGTGCTTGCAACATCCGCATAGCGGTGGCATCTAGCCCGGGCGGAAATTCTCCTGCATTCTTGTATGCGTTGTCATCCTCTGTGCCATGCACTCCATCGGGACCAGCCCGATGCTTAACCGTGTCTTGTCCGGCCATAGCATCTGCTGTTACTACCTGTACGACATACTCGGAGGCGATATTACGGTTCGGCAAGCCGGCCGAAATGGCGGTAAAAAGATCCCTCAAACCAACAGCCGCACCTACTTCGGGCTGTTTGCTGCCGGGTGGTCCTACGCGTCCGCCTGAAGGCAAAGCCCCGCCACCATTCGTTCCATTAGGCCCATAGAATATCTCCGGCGTGATGCCCTTGATCTGCAGCAATTCTTCCATGTCATCAATCGGGCCGTTCTTGGGCATGTAAGGCGGCGACAGGGAGAGGTAGTAATCCGATTCGGCCCCGTTCAGCAAGGGGTTGTCATCCGTATCCCGCCAGTCAAGAATGGCATCCACGATCTCCGCCGTTTGAGTCGCTTCCACGCCAATGATCTCCAAGGCGGTGCGTAACATGGCGTCGTCCGCGAGATTGATGTTCATGAAGCTTTCCAAATTGATGATATCTAGGGAAACGGAGCCTGCACCCAGAGGGTGATCTTTGATCAGCAAGCCCTCCGTATTGGCATTGGTTCCCCGCACCCCACCGGCCCAGAACTGGTTAGTCGTATCATAACCTTGCTCGTCGCTACTTAAATGCTCGGCCAGGACATAGCGGGCCAGTTCTACTCCAGAACGGCCGAGCCACTCCGTCTCCGCATCAAAGGACGCATTGCGGGCAAGTTTCACCTCCACACTCATGGACTTGGCAAATCCGAAGGCAATCACACCTAGCACCGTGATGACCATGAGCACCATGATCAGCGCGATGCCTCCGCGCTGGCTCTTTCGCTTATGATTGAACCGGAGTTTCATCGACGCCCTCCTTTGGGTGAAGACTGGCCGCTTCCCGGTATTCTGGGTCCGCCCTGACCATTCTGTCCGCCTCCGGGATTGAAGTTGCCGCCCCCACCCGGCCTGAATTCTCCACCGCCTCCACCCGGTCTGCCGGGACCTCCCGGATTTTGGATGATCGGTCGCCCATCCGGACCGATTCGTATGGTAGGATTACCGTTTCCATCCCTGCCTGGGCCCCCTCCAGCTCCTCCTCTTCCGGGGCCACCCCCGCCTTGTCCTGGCCCACCGCCACCTCCGCCTGCGCGAGTCGGTGTCGGAAATTGAATCTCCTTGGTAATGGCCGTCCCCGCCAAGTAGATGGTCTTGGTTTCCGTGGTCGGTGCGGACTGGTAAGTGTTGTTCTGCCCGCCGAATGCGAGCGCCACGCGGACCATGCGTGGGATGGAGTTTGTCTCCAGCCATTCGTAAGCCCAGTCTTGCGCCTGATCATCCCAGAACTCCAAGGTGAACTGGCTGATGTTCGTCGCCAGCGTAATGGTGTAGGGAGATTCCGTCTCCTGCAGGACTTGCAACGTGGAGGATTGCAGCATGACCAAT
>JAJNBN010000361.1 GCA_021156225.1 Verrucomicrobiota bacterium
AAGAGGCCATGCTGAAGAAGTATGACAAGAACACCAATGGCAAGCTGGACGACGACGAAAAGGCGGCCATGAAGAAAGACCGCGAAGAAGCGATGAAGAAGTACGACAAGAACGGCGACGGCAAGCTGGATGACACGGAGAAGGCCGCGCAAAAGGAAGACCAGAAGAAAAAGAAGGACAAATAACGGTCCGATCTTTCTCACAAGTATTTGCAAAACCCCGTCTGCCAGGCAGGCGGGGTTTTCTTTTGCGGGAATTTGCCGCATGTTGATGCCTCTAACCTGTAGTGAACCCATTCGCCAAACGTAATCGACGCAAACTTCTGACCCTGCTGTCAGCGGTGACCGCGTGCTTGCTCCTGGCGTGGGGTGTTCGAGGATATGGACGTTATCGGGGGGATCGGATGGTTTATGCGCCTCCGCCTGAGGGCATGGTCGCGGTGCCAGCCGGCTGGTTCTGGATGGGCAGTGATGATGCGGAAGCGGAGCCGGATGAGCATCCTCGTCGCCGTGTGTTTTTGCCCGCTTATTACATCGATGTGCATGAAGTCACGAACCGTGAGTTCAAGCAGTTCAAGCCTGCGCATACTTTTCCGGAAGGGGATGAGGAATTGCCGGCCACGAAGGTCTATAAAACCGAAGCCATCGCGTATGCGCGGTGGGCGGGGAAACGGCTGCCTTCCAATGCGGAATGGGAAAAGGCGGCGCGAGGAACGGATGGGCGGCGGTATCCTTGGGGCGATCGGTTTGAGACGAACCGGGCGAATCTGGATCCGCACAAGGTGGCGCAGGCCATGGGCCAGGTCTGTGAACTGCCGGTCACAAAAGACGGGCGTCGCAAGGTGGCACCGGGCAGCTTTCCCACGGGAGCCAGCCCTTACGGCGCACACGACATGGCGGGTAACGTCTGGGAATGGGTGAGTGATAATCATCGGGATTCAAACTGGCTGCGCTTCTTCGGTGAGTATGAAGAAAGGGGCATCCTCCGTGGGGGTGCATACGCTTATAGCCCCAAGCAAGCCCGTACCACGCATCAGGCGTTTGAGGCGTTGAATGCCACCTGCAATGATGTCGGGTTCCGCTGTGTGATGGCTGCCCGGCCGGGTCGTTGACAGAAATCGAAGTGGGGGCTGGCTTTCCCTCACGCGTGACAAGCCCTTGTTCATCCATTAACTTGCCGGTTCCGTTACGGTAAGCGCGGATGAAGACCCTCTATCGATATTTGCTGGGACAAGTGCTGGCCACGCTGGTGATGAGCATCATGGTGTGCGCAGGCGTGTTGCTGCTTAGCAATGCGCTGAAGGACATCACCATCATGCTGCAGAATGGTGCGGCTACCATGGGCATGATCGGACAGGCGCTCGTGTTGCTTATCCCCTTTGTGCTCGTATTCGCGCTGCCCTTGGGTTTGCTGGCGGCGGTATTGCTCGTCTTCGGCCGCATCAGTGCGGATCAGGAACTGACGGCCATCCGGGCGAATGGCATCAGTCTGGTTTCGCTCGTGAGTCCGGTGATTTTGCTGGGCATCTGCCTTAGTATTTTCTCCGCGTGGTTGAACATGGAGGTCGGTCCCCGCGCGCGGGTGGCTTACAAAAGATTGCTGATCGACCAGGGCATGCGTGATCCGCTGGCGTTGCTGCAAGAGGGGCGTTTTATCACGGAGTTTCCCGATCATATCATCTACTTGGGGCGCAATCGCGAGGGACAGTTGGAAGACCTGTGGGTGTATCATCTGCAGGATGACAAGGTGGACTGGCGCGTGCAGGCGGCCAAAGGTCGTCTGGTCGTGGACAAGGAAAAGCGCGAGGTCTATTTCGAGCTGCAAAATTTTCAGGGCGTGACGTACAAGAAGGATGAAGCCCCCGAGAGCTCGGCCATCACGAACACCGTGGAAGCAGCCGCGATGGAGGCCCACAGTCTGGAAACGCCCGATCTCTTAAAAGACCTCTCCCACTGGCAGCCATTCATCGGCTCGGAAGGCACTACGCCAATCATCAAGCTGGATGAATTGCTCAAACGGGCGACGCAAAAGCCGGGCCTGGGGCAGATGACCTTCGGCGAGTTGCTGGAGGAGAGGAAGTTTTTGGAGCGCGCTGGTTTTAATCCTTCGCCGGTGCAGTTCCACATCAACCGGCAGATTTCTTTTTCGTTCGCGTGTCTCGGTTTCGTGCTGGTGGGCATCCCGCTAGGGATCCGGGCGCATCGGCGGGAGACGACGGTGGGCATCTTCCTCGCCGTCATCCTGATGGTGGTGTATTACAGCTTCATCGTTTTGGCGCAGGCTCTCGAAACACAGCCGCTCTACATGCCGCACCTGATCGTCTGGATCCCGACGTTCCTCTTTCAGGGACTGGGTGCGTGGATGCTCTGGCGGGCGAACCGGCAGTAACCGATTTAATTTTATGGCTACGAAGAAAAACTCATCGATCCGCCTGGGCATCATCGGGCTCACGCATGACCACGTCTGGGACAACCTCAAAGACCTGAAGGGCAATCGCGATGCGGTGATCGTCGCGGTGGCGGATGAGAATGAGTCGTTGCGTGAACGCGCGTTGAAGGAATACGGCTGCCGTGCGCATGAGAATGTGCAAACCCTTCTGGAGAGCGAGGAGCTGGATGCGGTGCTCGTGTATGGTGACAATGCGGAAGGTGAGGTCGCCACGATCCTCGCGGCGGATGCGGGGCTGGATGTGCTGATCGAGAAGCCCATGGCCGCGACCTTGACCGGGGCGGATGAGATGATCGCCACGGTGCGCAACAGCAAGACGCGCCTGATGGTGAACTGGCCGACGGCGTGGTGGCCGCAGTTGCAGCACGCGATGAAGCTGGTGGAGCAAGGCACGGTGGGCCGGGTGTGGCAGACGAAGTATCGTGCGGCTCATTGCGGGCCCCGGGAGATGGGTGCCTCCGCGGCGTTCTGCGAATGGCTCTATGACGCGGATCGCAATGGTGGCGGGGCCTTGATCGATTACTGCTGTTACGGTGCCGCGCTGGCGCGCTTTTTCCTGGGCGTGCCCAGTCGCGTGACGGCGATGAGCGGTCGGCTGTGCAAGGAAGACATCATCGTGGAGGACAATGCCGTGCTGCTGATGCAATACCCGGGGGCACTGGCCATCGCGGAAGCATCGTGGACGCAAGTGGGTTATATGAGTTCCTATTTCACGACGATTTATGGTACGAAGGGGACGTTGATCGTGGAGCCGGGGGCGGATGGCCGTCTCCTGCTGGCCACGGAGAAAGATCCCTACGGCAAGCCGGTGAAATTCCCGAAGCCCGCGCCGCATCTGCGGAATGCCACGGCGCATTTCGTGCATTGCCTGAAGACGGGCGAGGAGTTTCATCCGCTGTGCCAGGACCGCATCGCCCGGGACGCGCAGGAGATTTTGGAAGCGGGTATTGTCGCTGCGGATTCGGGGAGTGCGGTATCGTTGCCGCTATCCATGCACTAAGGTAACGGGCGAATTCTCCCGCGTCCGCCGGATTGAGATATGAAAGAAAAACCGTTGAAATTATTGATTCTTGGGGCGCATCCGGATGATGCCGAATTTCGCGCGGGCGGATTGGCCGCGGTGTATCGTGCGCTGGGGCATACGGTGAAGATGGTTTCGGTCACCGATGGTGGTGCCGGGCATCATATCATGGAAGGGACCAAGCTGGTCGCGCGGCGGCATAAAGAAGCGGCGGCAGCGGCGGCGGTCATCGGGGCACAACACGACGTATGGGAGTACCCCGATGGTTCCTTGCAGCCCACGCTCGAACTGCGCGAGCGCATCATCCGCGAGATCCGCACGTTTGCGCCGGATCTGGTGCTGACGCATCGGCCGGATGATTATCACCCGGATCATCGCGCGGTGGGGCATGCGGTGCGGGATGCTTCCTACCTGGTCACCGTTCCCTTGGTGGTGCCGGAGGTGCCGATCTTGCGGCGCGATCCGGTGGTGGCTTATCTCTACGATCACTTCACCAAGCCGTATCCTTTTCAGGCGGATGCGGTGGTGGATGTCACCCCGCACATCGAGAAGATCCTCGCGATGCTCGGGGCACATGCCTCGCAGTTCTTCGAATGGCTGCCGTTTAACCGGCGTGAGATGGATGACATCCCGGATGATCCCGGCGTGCGGGCGAAGATCGTCTATGATTTCTATCATGACCGGGCGCATCATCTGGCGCAGACGTATCGTGCGCAGGTGCTGGCGAAGTATGGCGCGGCGGCGATGGCGAACATCGAGTGGGTGGAGGCGTTCGAGATCAGCGAGTATGCTTCGGCGCTGAGTCCGATGATGCGGGAGAAGTTGTTTCCGTAATGTAACCCCGGTATTTCGAGATTTTTTGCTTAACTGGATTTCAACATGAGAAAACAGATTTTTGGATGGGCTCTGACATTGGCCCTGGCGACCCCGGGCTGGTCCGCCGAATTAAAGACGCAGGCGGACTGGAATGTGACTGCTCACGTGCCGCGCGAGAAGTTCATCCTGCAGAGTCATCGCGGGGCGGGGGTGCTGGCGCCGGAGAATACGATCGAGGCGTTTGAGTTGGGGTGGAAGCTGGGCACGTACCCGGAGGCGGACATCCGCACGACGAAGGATGGGGTGATCGTGGCGTTTCATGATGCGAATTTTAAACGGGTGGTGAAGGGGGCGGATGCGGAGTTGCAGAAGAAGGGGGTGGAGCATGTGACGTTTGAGGAGTTGTCCAAGCTGGATGTGGGGGTATGGCATGGGGAGGATTTTAAGGGG
>JAJNBN010000362.1 GCA_021156225.1 Verrucomicrobiota bacterium
TCTAATACAAATTTCTGGCCTTCCGGGGCCGTCGGCAGGCGTGTGATCATGCGCATGGTCACAAGCTGGTTCAGATTGGTCAGCTCCGGCCACTGCGGATTGTTCGCCGGATCCGCCGCGTAGCTGGCGCGCTGACGTTCATAGCCCGCCACCAGTGCTTCCATATGCTGCATCACAGATATCGTCTTGCCATCCGGATCCTTGAATTCCTTCGGCTCAGGGAGGTTCGCGACGGCTTCTGGCATGACTGCCGCCCCCGGGCCCGGCGGCGGCGCCGTCTCCGGGGGAGCCGTCGGTGGAGCAGCCGATTTGTTCAATTCTACTCCACCACCAGGACCTGGCGGGGGAGGCGGAGGTGCGACTACAGAGGTGTCATCACCCCCCTTGCCGCAGCCCGTGGCAACCAATATTCCCAACGTCAGGAGACACAATGTATTCGTTAGCTTCATGCGATATGCCGCACCATAGACCATGTTATCCCAGTGCGTCATTAGGCAGTTTGGGTGATTTCTCTTATGACGATTTAGTTTAATTATTTATTCTAATATATTCAATTTTGATTATTCTTAAACCTACTTTACCACCCTCCGCGAAGCTCTGATAAGCATGGATGCGTCGCCCCACAGCAACTCCTTCAAGCAAAGGGCCCCCGCATCACCCCTACCAAGCAAGTAAATGCTGTCCCTCAATCCCTGCACCATCCCCGTGCCGGGAGTTTAAAAAAAACGCCCCGTGAGATCACTCTCACGGGGCGTTCTGAAAACTTAAGGCTGCGCCTTACTTCGGAGCCGTCGGCGTCGCACCTGGGAACAGCGATTCACCCGGAGCCGTGGGCGTGGCGCCCGGTGCCGTCGGGGTTGCCCCCGGGAAGAGTGACTCGCCCGGAGCTGTGGGTGTGGCGCCCGGGAAGGCTGCCGGCTCCGCCGGTTTCGCCGGCGCCGGAGCTGCTGCCTTCGGCAGGCCCACGTTCGTATTCACCGTCGTCGCCGCTGGGATGGCTGGCGCGTTGGCGGCCGCTTGCTGCAGGGCCTTGTTGAACTTCTGGTCGCCGGAGTTGGCCTCGTTCGTCTTCAAGACCGAGAGCAGCAGGCATGTGCACAGGAACGTCCCGGCCGCATACCGCGTGGCCATCGTCAGCACGTTGCCCGAGCCTGCTCCCATCACGGCATCCGTCATGCCGCCACCGAAGGCCGTGCCCGCGCCCGCATCCTTCTTCGGCAACTGGATCAACACCAGCAAGCCGAGGAACAAACACGTCAACACCAGTAACACCGTCAAAAATCCGATCAATATGCTCATAATATAGTATCCGTTAAATTGAGTTTTTTACCAGTTCCGTGAAACCGCGCAACTCCAAGGAAGCACCGCCCACGAGGGCGCCGTCCACATCGGGTTTGCCCAGGATCTCCCGGACATTGTTGGGTTTCACACTGCCACCGTATTGGATCCGCACCTTCTTCGCCACGCCTTCGTCATACAGGCCGGCGATCTCCTTGCGGATGAACGCATGCACTTCCTGAGCCTGCTCCGCCGTCGCCGTCTTGCCCGTGCCGATGGCCCACACCGGCTCATACGCGATGACCACTTCTTCCATCTGCGCCTTGGAGATGCCCTCCAGGCTGCCGCGGATCTGGTTGCTCACGATATGTTCCGTCTGACCGGCTTCCCGTTCCGCGAGGAGTTCACCCACGCAGATGATCGGCTTGATGGACGCCGCGAGAGCCGCCAGCGCCTTCTTCGCGATCAACTCATTCGATTCCTTCTGATACATCCGGCGTTCCGAATGACCGAGGATCACGTAACGCACCGAGAATTCCTTCAACATCCCCGCCGCGATCTCGCCCGTGTATGCGCCGCCGTTGTGCTCGCTCATGTTCTGCGCGCCCAAGCGGAGGTTGCTATCCACGATGACCTTCGAGACTTCGCTCAAGGCCGTGAACGGCGGGCAGACGACCACGTCCACTTCCTTCACGCCCGCGAGGTCGCGCTTCAAGCCCTGGACCAGGTCCAGCGCCTCGGCGACCGTCTTGTTCATCTTCCAATTGCCCGCGATGATCAGTTTGCGTTCTTTGTCCATGTGCGTGTCTCTCGGTTGAAATTGCTTACTTGTTGCTCAAAGCCGCCACACCCGGCAGTTCCGCGCCCTCGAGGAATTCGAGGCTCGCGCCGCCGCCCGTGCTCATAAACGTCACCTTGTCACCCAGCCCGGCCTTGTTCAGCGCCTTCACGCTGTCGCCGCCGCCGATGATCGTCTTCGCGCCGTTCTTCTCCGTGGCTTCCACCACGGCGAGCGCCACTGCGTTCGTGCCTTCCGCGAAACGTTTGTCCTCGAACATGCCCATCGGCCCGTTCCAGAGCACCGTCTTCGCACCCTTCACCACTTCCGCATAGCGCGCTGCCGTGGCCGGTCCGATATCAAAACCTTCATCATCCGCCGGAATGTCAGAGGCAGTGTTCACCTTCGGATTCACGAACTCGAACACCGGCTTGCCCTTCTTGTTCAACTTGCCCGTATCCGTCGGCGTGGCGATGATGTTATCCGTCGGCAACAGGAACTTCACCCCGCGATCCGCCGCCTTTGCCAGCGCACGCACAGCCACCGTCGTCGCGTCCTTCTCCACCAGCGACTTGCCCGTCTGATAACCCATCGCGAGCTTGAACGTATACGCCATCGCGCCGCCGATCAGGATCGTGTCAGCCTTCTCGAGCAGGCGATCGATCACCTTGATCTTGTCGGAAACTTTCGCGCCACCGAGGATCACTACAAACGGGCTGGCCGGATTCTCCAACTCATCACCCAAAAACTTCAATTCACGCTCCATGAGCAGACCCGCCGCGCACTTGCCACCACGCTTGGCGATGACCTGGGCGATGCCCGCCGTGGAAGCATGCGCGCGATGCGCCGCCCCGAACGCGTCATTCACATAGATGTCCGCATTCGCCGCCAGCTTTTCGGCGAACGCGGCGTCATTCGCCTCTTCCTCGTTGTAATAACGCACGTTCTCCAACACCAAAATGTCGCCTTCCTGCATCGCGCCCACCGTCTGCGCCACCTTGTCACCGATGCAATCATCCACGAACGCCACCGGGCGACCGAGCATGTCCGCCAGCTTCACCGCCACCGGGCGGAGCGACATAGACGGCTCACGCTGCCCCTTCGGACGGCCCAGATGCGCGGCCAAAATGATCTTCGCGCCACCCTTCACCAGCAGGTCCAGCGTAGGCAGCGTTTCCTTGATGCGCGTGATGTCATTGATGACCATTTGGCCATCCTTATCTTCCATCGGCACATTGTAATCCACGCGTACAAAAACCCGCTTGCCGCGCACATTCAGATCATTAACCGTCAATTTAGCCATAAATCACCTTAACAAAATAGGTCGGGGAGAATAACGAAAGCCTTTTGGCAGTCAAAGCCCGATTTCGTGACATTTGCCTGTCCCATAAATCGTCCTCGTTCTCGTCCTCGTCGTCGTCCTCGATTCCTCTAACACCCTCGGTAGGGCGACGCTGTCCCCAGCGCGCCGCCCTGTGCCCCAGCCGAGGAACGAGGCTCTAACTCTCCCACGCCGGTAGGGCGTTGCTGCCGCAACGCCCAAACTAAGGCCCTCACTGCCGCCCGGCCATTCCCCCCCGGCAGCCACAAACCCCTTTTCACACGGCACGTTTCCCTCTTCCATCTCGCTCCTCGCTTCCCGTCCTCCGTTCCCAACTCATTCTTCATGGCACAAACCTTACTCAAGTCACTAGGACATCCGCTGTCCTAGGTCCCCTTTTCTTAAAAATATTTCAAAATTCGCAAACGCCTCACATTCAATATGTTAGGTTGTAAACAGCCCCTAAAACCCGGAAACCCCAAAAAAAATAATCCCCGCCTAGCATCAAAAAATCCCCCGCTTCAATGGACGTCCAACCGGTCGCCCGGCTGGTAAGGACCGGTTCCACCCGGTCCCTGGCTATTTTCGCACCCGCCCACCCGAACCCAACGGTCATCACAGAACGACTCCCCCGCCCCGAACCGCCCCTTATCCCCCACCTCGGCACTTATCTACATGTGCCGAGGAATTCTACCAATTTGCCTCGAAACCCAGATCCTCCTGGTCGAAATAGACCGCGACCCCACGGCTGCTTCTTCGGATAAAGCGGACCGCCACCGCCTCCCAGCCCCAGCGGCGCGCATGAAGGTAGCCACGGATGACCAACCCGTGGATAGCTCCCAAAATAATATGGAAGCCGAACTTCGGCCCGCCCCAGCGGGGCGGATGAACTCCCTTCCCGTTTGACGAAACCCAGCCCGTGAGCTTACCATCTCAAAAACGCCAAGGACAGTCCCGTGCCAGCCCCCATGACTGAATCGTTTTCAAACACCCACTGACAAAACCGGCTTGTATGAAATTCAATCTATGTTTTCGCGGCCTTCTGAGCGGCTTTAGCTTACTGATTGCCTCCGGTTATGCTCAGGCGGGCATCCGTCCTTCGTTCAGGCTGGAGTCATCCGCCTGGCGCGCCACCGATATCGTGGTCGTCACCGAAGGCGACTTGATCGATGGAAACCTCGACGTGTTGGAGACATGGAAAGGAACACTTTCCCCCGGCGCTGTCTTGTCCCTCAAGGAACTCGGCAAATTCGCCACCGAGGAAAGCCGCACCGTAAAGCCACCCTGGAGACGCAGCAAGGAAGAGGCCGCCGTGCCACCCGTCATCGTTTCTGGAA
>JAJNBN010000363.1 GCA_021156225.1 Verrucomicrobiota bacterium
ATAAGAGAATCGAGGACGACGACGAGAACGAGGACGATTACGAAAGCGGGGGCACCCCTCACCCCGGCCCTCTCCGCCGAAGTTCGGCCTCCCTATGAGGGGAGAGGGAGATGGTAGCTTTAAATATTTCGGAGCTAAATGCGGTTGAATGATGATTGGTTGATCTGGCAACTGGCGGACTCGGCGTTTCCGACGGGTGGATTCGCGCATTCCGGCGGGCTGGAGGCGGCGTGGCAGCATGGGGAGATACGGAGTCGCGCGGATTTCATGGGCTTCGTGGAAACGAGTCTGCAACAGCAGGGTTATGGCGCGCTGCCGTTCATGCGGGCGGTGTGGGAGCAGCCGGAGCGATTGGTGGAGTTGGACGCACGCTTTGATGTATTCACGACGAATCACGTGACGAATCGCGCGAGCCGGTTGCAGGGGCGGGCGTTCTGGATGGCGGTGGAGCGGAGTTTTCCCTCGGTGAGTTTGGAGGAGTTGCGGGCGCGGATCGAGGCGGAGGGGTTTTGCGCGCATCTGCCGCCGATGTTCGGGGCGGTGACGGCGGCGATGGGATTGGGCAAGCAGGATGTGGTGCAGTTGTTCTTTTTCTGTTATCTGCGTGGATTGATCGCGAGTGCGGTGCGGCTGGGTATCGTGGGGCCGATGGAGGCGCAGTCCATGCAGCATAAGCTTTCGGCCAAGGCGCAGGCGGTGGCGCTGGAGTGCGCGGACATCCCGGTGGAAGACGCGGCACAGACGGCCCCATTGCTGGACTTGTGGCAGGGGGCGCAGGACCGGTTGTATTCGCGGTTGTTTCAGAGTTAACTTTTAGATCAGATGAAACTGGCTGGCACCCCTCACCCCGGCCCTCTCCCCTCCGAGGGGCGAGGGAGGTGGAGCGTTGTTTTGCTTTTTTCATCTGCTGGCATTTCGGGACAGTTTCTGGATGGCCGGCTTGATTGCATCAAACATTGTGACTCGCCAACGATAACTTCATAACAAGCAGCACATCTTTAACATGAGCGACCATAATCATCATCACGGGCCGGGCGGACATACGCATGAAAACATGGAGCATCCGGGGCGCTATGACGAACGAGACATGCCTTTGCCGCGCGATTTCAAGAAGCGCGCCTTCACGGTGGGCGTGGGCGGGCCGGTGGGCAGCGGGAAGACGGCGCTAATGCTCCAGCTCTGCCGCAAGTTGCGCGAGAAGATGAACATCGCGGCGGTGACGAATGACATCTTCACGAAGGAGGATGGGGAGTTTCTGGTGAAGAATAACGCGTTGCCAGCGGAGCGCATCCGCGCGGTGGAGACGGGCGGTTGTCCGCATGCGGCGATCCGCGAGGACATCTCCTCCAACCTGCTGGCGCTGGAGGAGCTGCATAAGAAATTTAAGCCGGAGCTGATGCTGATCGAGTCGGGTGGGGACAATCTGGCGGCGTGTTTTAGCCGGGAGCTGGCGGATTACACCATTCAAGTGATCGATGTGGCTGGTGGTGACAAGGTGCCGCGCAAGGGCGGGCCGGGCATCACACAGAGCGATCTGCTGGTGATCAACAAGACGGATCTCGCGGCAGCGATCGGCGCGGACCTGGGCGTGATGGATCGGGATGCGAAGAAGATGCGGGGCAAGGGGCCGTTCGTGTTCGCGCAGGTGAAGCATGGGGTGGGGGTGGATGAGATCGTGGATCACATTTTGCATTCTTGGCAGCATGCGATGGGGATGGAGCATCATCATTGAGGGAAGGGCGAGGTGAGAGGGGCGAAGGCTGAAGTGGGAACGCCCAAGCCGGTCGCACCCCGACCAGTTGGCACGGGGCAAACCGGCTGGCCACCATTTCCAATGCACATTTTCTCCGTCCAGAGGAGGATAGAGTCAGCTTTTGGGTTTGGGAGCCGGGGGCGGAGGCGATGAGGGTTTAGTTCCTTTGGTCTTTAGCAGTTCTTCAATCTCAGAGCGTTCTGAAAGTGGGCGGCTGCAGCCGTTCATATACGCAAAGCCAAAGTCCGGGCCTTTCAAAAGGAGGATTCTGGTTTGGCCTTCTTCGGCATCCTTGATTTGGCCGAGAGAGTAGTGCCATACGGAATCAAGCGGGATGGTCAGAGTTGGAGGCACTTGTTTGGAGTTGGTGAGGAGGACGCCGTTTGTCTGGACTGTCACATTGAGGCGGATGGTGTTGGGTAGGCCTGGGCCGGTTCTGGTGGGCAGGTTGGTGACCTGTCTGCCCTTGGCATCGACCATGTCCACGAGAGTGATCTTGCCGATGATGATGTGGTCGGAATCGGCCACGAGTTGAGCCAGAGAACGCGGCGGCACGGAGGTGGCGAAGGCGGTGAATGCCAGCAAGCCAAGGCAGAGTGTCCAGAATGCTTTCATGTGCTTTTGATTGGACGGAGTGATGCGGAAATTTACTCCCGATAATCTCTCTAACTTTTCAAACCGGAGCAGCGGCCTTCGAAGAACACTCGCTTGAAGGGGATGAAGATGCCGTCGGAAGGAACTCCTACAAGTTGCAGCAATTTGATGTGGGCGTTGGTGCTGGGTTCGACGCGTTCGAGGATGTTGCCTGCCTGACAGGTGAAGCCGGAGTAGTCGCAAACTCCGCCGAAGCAATCGGCCTCAAGGTGGGCGAATATGATGTCGGGGAATTCCTGTGACCAATTGGGTAAGTCGGTTGAAAGCAGGAAGCTTTGTTCGGAGGCTGCCTCATCGTCGTCATCATTATCGAAGAGGTAATCGGTCAGTTCAGGCGGGGCGAGCAAGAGGCGGTCGGTATAGAGGTCGTGCCGGCGCGGATTGCGGAGGAAGGGCCAGCGGGAATGGGCGCTGTGTAGGGCCCGCGTGCGGGTTGCAGCGTCCATGATGCTGCTGATCATGATGTGCTGGTGGTAGCCCATGGTGGTGGAGAAAGTGGCATTTGTTAGGAGAGGGTCAAGAGCGAGAAGATGTGTCGAAGCATGAAGTTAGCGCGGACTGACGTCCGCGGTTACGAATCATGGAGCTTGGCTCGCAACGTTAGTGTTCACCGGAAACAGTCAGGTTAGATCTCTTAAGTCGGTGATGAGGCCGCCGGAGGAAAGAAAGCCTTCGCAGGTAAGCTCAGACACAGGGTCGGCGAAATCATCCTGATAGTAGATGTCCACGAAAGCATAATTCCATGATAAGAACAGGCTGCCGAGGGAGGCCAATTTGCGTGCGGGTTCATCAAAGTTCGAGAGAACAGGTGCCAAATCGTCTCGTCCGAGCTTGGCTTGACTACGGATGGCACAGCGCCGACAGGCTTCAACTGGGCCCAAGGGATATTCTTCCTTCGTAGCCATGCATAGAACTAGCTCAATCTTCTCCTTGCTGGTGAGAACGAGCAATCCGTCGGTTACGTAGTCGACGTCCGCGCTCGGAATGCCGACGAAGTATTTGCGGCCTGATTTCCGGCTCTTCACCTGGACGATAGCGAGGGGGTAATTCATGCTTCGGTTATCAGTTAATCAGACGGATGATCAGGTTCAAGTTAAGAGGCATTGGTGGGTTGTGGAGGAGAATGTTGAGTCGGGTCGTCGCTGCGCGACTTGGCTTTTGGGAGGGCGTTGGTCCGTGGATTTCATCCACGGCTACCATCGGGTCGTGCCGCCCCGACAACATTGCCGGGGTGAACCACCGACAAATTGCCGGGGTGAACTGGCACTGGGGAGGCGACGCGGAGAACGCATTTCCATCTTATGCACGTGGGCTGCGGTGGGTCTTGTCGTGCCGCATCTATTTCCAGAACTGCCACCATTTCTTGGTGAGCTTGTTCTTGCACCGGTCACAGATGCTCAGGGGCATGCCGTTGTGCGAGATAACTATCCCCTTGTCGAATTGATTGCCGCAAACGGCGCAGCATCTTCCATCAGGCGCGGTCCACGGCACGGTCTCTGTGTGGGTGGCTGCGCCGCCCTGACGCAGTTCTTCAATGTAGAGCAATTCGTTCAGTGCAACTTTACTGTCCGGTTCAATTTTTAAGGAGGACTTGAAGGCGTCCTCGGCGCGTTGCAGATCACCAAGTTCAATGAGGACAAAGCCACGGCCTCGCAGGGAGACAGCCAAGAGTCGAGCGCTGAGATAGGGGCCAACCTCACCTATCTGATCATAGATCGCCAGCGCTTCTTCCTTCCGGCCGGATTGGATCAGGGCCTGGGCTTTCTCCAGCAAAAACTTGGGATTGGTGGGCTCGAGCAGCAGGCCTTTATCGAGAAATTCGATGGCCCGATCGTATTGCTTTGCCTTTACGCACGCAAAACCCATGCAGTAGTGGGCGCGGGGGTACGCATTTGAGATCCAGTTGATGGAT
Organism: Verrucomicrobiota bacterium; assembly: GCA_021156225.1. GTDB lineage: Bacteria > Verrucomicrobiota > Verrucomicrobiia > Limisphaerales > JAEYXS01 > JAEYXS01. The sequence continues at coordinate 4,320 of JAJNBN010000363.1, forward strand.
TGGTTGGCCAGTCCGCGGCTCTTCTGCCAGGTGATGTAATGCAGGAAGTCAGCCTGATCCCAAAACTTTATCGAGAGGCCGTCGGCATTTTTTATCACGTTGGTGTAGTTGGACGGAGTGTTCGCGATGACGGCGCGCAAGAGCGATTCAACTTCAGCGAAGTTGCCGGCAGCGAGAGCGTCCATCGCGGCGTCAACCTTTTTGGCGTCGGCAGATTCGAGTGCGTTCCTGAATTCTGAGGTCATGGGGCAGCTTTGTTTAGATTGCTAATCGAGTACAGAAAAGTCGGTATTATTGCTCTTTGGCGGTGATATTGGAGACCTTGGCCACAGAACTTAGTAAGCCATGGAGAGGGTGGTTCGTCAAACTGGTTTAGCTACCTCGTGCTTTG
>JAJNBN010000364.1 GCA_021156225.1 Verrucomicrobiota bacterium
ACGAGCCGGGATATCATATCGCAAGCAGAGAATGATCATCTGGCTCTATGCGATGGTCTTTCTCCTCCACGCAATTTCATTGGGTGTCAGTGAGCACAATCCCATGACGACAGTATGGTTCAGTGCTTGTACCGTGGGACCAGCGGTGCCTTACTTGCTGGGAGCCAGATGGGGGCGCTGGCTCGTGGCGTGTTCTACAATTTTGCTAATGTTGCCATGGGTGCTGGCGCCGATGGTGATGCATGCCGGGGAGAGGTCGTCCCTCTTTTGGCTGATCTGGGCTTGTTTCGGAGCCATACTGCTGCTGACTGTTTGGGCCTCATTTAGGTCGCCTAACAAAAAGTGAAGCATTCCGTCAAAACGAAGTTCGCAGCAAAGCGACCCACACCTGCTTACACATCCACCGCTTCACCCGGCCCCGGCTGCAACACCTTGATCTTCGGATGCCGCGCATTGATGGCCTGGGCGAACCAAGCACGCGCTTCATCATCACCGTGACCGAGGATGACGGTGCGAGGTTCCACTTTGCCCACGAAGTCCAAAAGCTCATCGCGGTTCGCGTGGGCCGTGAGGTCGAAGGCGTCCATCTCGCAATTCAGCGTCACTTCACCCGCGCTCGGGCTAAACACGAACGTCTCGCCCTTCTTTGCTACGCGCATGCGGCCACCGGGCGTTTCCGGATCCGTGTAGCCGACGAAGAAGATCGCGTGATTCTCATCACCCGCCATACGGGCGGCGAGATCGTGCGCGGCGGTGTTCTCGCTCATCATGCCGGCCGTCACTACATAGATGCGACCGCCCGTGTTCTTCATCTTGTCGATCTGTTTACGATCGAGCACGTTCAGATTGAGGGCTTCGCGCAGTTGCAGATTGCTGTGACTGCGATGCGTGCGATGCGCTTCCAAGTCATAGATCTCCGTGAAGACGCGACCCAGGCCGCCGATGTAAATAGGCTGATGCTTGAGACGCCCTTCCTTCATCAGCAGCGCGAGGAAGGTGAGGATCTCTTGCGTGCGACCAAGCGCGAACGTGGGCAGTAGCACCGAGCCCTTACGCTCCTGCACTTTGATGATCGCTTCACCGAGGCGCTTGAGTTCCGTCTCCCGCGTCTGACCCGCGGGCACTTCGCGATTGCCGCGCGTCGTCTCCATGATGAGTACGTCCGCCTTGATGTCCTCGAAGCGCGCACCTTTCAGAATCGTCTGGTCCTGGAAGCAGACATCGCCGGTGAAGAACAACGTCTCCTTCGCACCGCGCACCATCACACCGGCAGAACCCAAGGTGTGACCGGCATCAAAAAATTCCACCGTAGGTGAAGTAAATCCAGCGCGCGTCTTTTGGAACGAGGCCCATTCCACCGCGCGATTGTATTTGAAGCCCTGGAACATGGACGCGATCTCGTCCACGTAATCATGTGTGAAGAGCGGATATTCGCGGATGCCCAGCTCTTCGCGCTGGCGCATCATGACGTTTACGGAATTGTGCAGGACACGTTCCACCAGGAAGTAGCTCAGCTCCGTCATGAGCACGTGCGCATTCGGGAAATGCTGCAAAGCGACGGGCAGGGAACCGACATGATCATGATGGCAGTGGCTGAGGACGATGGCGTCCAACGGCTTGTCCTTCACCAAGTCATAGAGGGGCAGGGAGGCACGCCCTTCGAGCTTGGGGTGAGTCCCGGCATCCAACAGCACGTTGTGGTTCTCAAATTCGACGAACCACGAGCTTGCGCCAATGTTGCGATCGGGATTCAGGTTCTGAATACGCATAAAAAACTACGTTAACCTATCTTCCCCTCTAAATAAATGGAAAATCCTGCGGGAGAATAAATTGCAAAAATTGGCCAGTGTTTCCGCCAAGGAAACTGAGAGGAAACACCCGAGCAGCGGATTTTTAGAACTAATTTTGAAGCTTTCGGCGGGTTCCAACGTCAGAGTTACCGATAGTTGGTTTGGTTGGAAATAGGTTGGTTGGTTGGGCGGGCACCGGGGGCGGTGCCCGTTCTTTCTTTATTCGGCCAAAGAAAAGGGAGATTTACCCGAACCCAGCGACCTAAGCATCACGCCCGCAATGAGTTCCTGCGCACTGCCTGACTTCCGATAATCGGCGGGAATGCCAAATACTTTGGCATCAGGGCGACCCATCCGTACTTGGCGAAATTGAAAGATATAGAGCTGTCCCTCGCTTTTAATGGAAAGCTTTATCGGTAACGCATTCAAATCGTTGGCTTCCCAAACGTACGCTTCCTGCTTCCCCTCTTTATCGACGAGGCGATATTTACGGCAGGGATGACCATCTACCGACTCCACGCTTAACAGCTTCTTTTCCATGCCACCCAGCTTTTGCATGGCGTCATTCTCCATCTTGCCCGGTTCGTTGGTGGACTTGGGAAATTCCACATAGGCTTTTTCCGCCGGCACCACGAGGCGGGTGGCCCCGCGCGGGTGATAGAGCAACTGCAGGCGCTCCCATCCGGCCTGTTTCAGGGGCGTGAGCACCTCCGCCGGAACCAAGTCCCGGCTCACATCCGCCAGCCGCAAGTCCAGCCGCATCTGTCCTTGATCCATGGCGACCGTGAAGGGCAACGCCACTGGCTTCTCACCTGGCTCGGCCGGCAACTGCACCTCCAGCCGTGCCACAAATGACCGGCTGTCGCTGATGAACTCGGACAACGCTGCCGCCACCCAAGGCACTTGCTGGCCTAGGCTATCGACACTTTGGGCGCTTACCGGCCGAACGGCCAGAAGCGCCCAAAGCAGAAGGGACAAATATAAGCTGCGACGGTGCATCAGTATTTAGACCGGTCCGCTGACCAAACCTCACGGCTTGGCCGGAGGCGCACCTGCGGGCGGTTGCATGCGCTTCATCACTTCACCTTGGAACAAGGCCTGTTGGTTATCATAGCGCGTATAACCGGCTGGTGCTTCAAAAAGCTTGGCATCGGGCTTCTCCAGTTTGATATCCGTGTAGTCCAACTGCACCTTGCCGCCCGACTCAGGCATTTCCACACGCACCGGGAAATCCTTCAGATCGGTCGCATTCCAAGTGGTCAGAGTCTGGCTCTTTCCATTCTCCGTGATGGTGACCTTGTTCTTTTTGCACTTATGCCCATTCACCGTTTCTTCACCCACCACTTCCGTCTTCACCTCCACCTTGGATTCCGGGGTGGCTCCGGCCGGCACTGGGGATTCGGCATAAGCCTTCATATCGGGATAGATCATGAGGCCCGTTTTCGCGCCGGCCTTGCTCACCATGACGATATGCGCCATGCCCATCTGTTTCATGCTGGCGGCGGCTTGCGGCGGGATCTGCGCGCTCTTCATCTGGCTCATATCCATGCCGGTGTAGGTGCTGCCTTCCAGAAAGGCGTAAGTGAGCGGGCCGCTCAATGTTTCTTTGCCACTGCCATCGATCATCTTCAGATCGGCCTTGGCCGAGAAGGCGGTGTTCTTGCCGAACACCTTGTTCAAAGCCGGATTGCTCCCGGGCATCGCCCCACGACCGCCGAATTGGGCCTGGGCCGAGGTCGCGACCCCTAAAATCAGAGCCGAGGTCAAAACAAAGAAGGAACGGAGTTTCATAGGTAGAATGGTTTCACCGCATCGTTGATCGCAGTGAAGATAGCCGAAATCGTTCCAATCTCAACTTTATTGCAAAACGCTAAAAGCAAAAGGCCGGTCACCTCGCGTGACCGGCCTTTCGTAAGTTTTATGCCGGCTACGCTTAGCCGATGAACGCCTTGTGCAACGCCTTCAACGCGCTCTCGCCCTTGTCCAGGCTGATGATCACCGAGACCTTGATCTCGCTCGTCGAGATCATCTGGATGTTCACGCCTTCGGTCGCGAGCGTATCGAACATCCGCGCGGCGATACCTGAATGGCTGCGCATGCCCACGCCCACGATGGACACCTTCGCCACGCTTTCATCGCTGAGCACGCTGCCGTAGCCCACCTTGGCCTTCAAACCTTCGATAACCTTCTGCGCCTTGAGCAAGTCCGCCTTCTCCACCGTGAAGGAAAGATCCGTCGCGGGCTTCTCAGTGCCGTGGCTCACGTTCTGCACGATCATGTCCACGTTCACCGCGGCCTCGGCCAGCGCCTTGAAGATCTTGGCGGCCGCACCCGGCTGATCCGGGACGGCCACCAGCGTGACCTTGGCTTGATTCTTATCTAGGGCGACGCCGCGCACGACGACGCCTTCCATGGCTGCTGTTTCCTCTTTCACAATCGTACCTGGGTTGTCGTTAAGACTGGAGCGAACTTCAAAGACCACACCGAATTTCTTGGCAAATTCCACCGAGCGCAACTGCATCACCTTGGCCCCGGCACCCGCCAGTTCCAGCATCTCATCGTAGGCGATCTCCTGCAGCTTGCTCGCGTTCGGGACAATGCGCGGATCCGTCGTATAAACGCCGTCCACATCCGTATAGATCTGGCAAAGGTCCGCCTTCAACGCACCCGCCAGCGCGATGGCCGTCAGATCCGAACCGCCGCGACCCAGCGTCGTGATATGACCATCAGAAGTCTGCCCTTGGAACCCGGCCACGATGACCACATTGCCCGCATCCAGCAACGCATGCACCTGCTTCGGCGTGATGTTCTGGATCTTCGCCTTGCTATGCATGCCATCCGTCACGATGCCCGCCTGCGCACCCGTGAGAGACACCGCCGGGATATCGATAGAGTGCAGGGCCATCGCCGTCAGC
>JAJNBN010000009.1 GCA_021156225.1 Verrucomicrobiota bacterium
TGCCCGCCGCATACTTCGGAGCCGTGCGCGTGCCGGTGTTCTCGAAATAGGTGAACCCGTCCAGAAACTCACCGCACAAGATGTCCAAGTCGCCGTCTTTATCGAAGTCGATGAAGTTCGGCGAGGGACAGCCAAAGGTGTCCAGTCGTTTGCCACCCGCTTCGATGAGGAAAGGCTTCGCATATTTCGGCTCCTGCGTGCTGCCTTCATTCTTCAGCACATAGACGATGCCGTGGAGCGGGCCGTTGGTCCATTTGCCCTGCATGTCCCACGCATTGTCCCAGCCATAATGCGCCCAATCCTCGATGCCCACGGTGAGGTCCAGTTTCCCATCGCCATCATAGTCCACGTAACGCCATTGATTGTGACGAATCTTGTAGAAGTCCGGCTTGCTGCCCACGACCGTCGTATGCACGCCTTTCGTCGTCGCCGGCAGTTTCACAGCATTGTCCAAACCGGTCTTGAGGAAATCCGGATACTCTTTCTCCGGCGTCAGCACGCGCAAACCGCCATCCACATAGGAAGGCGTGACGTAATGCACCGTCTTGCTGATGCGGCGCGGAGCCTTGAATACCGGCATCTTGTTCTTGGCCGTATCGCCCGTCGTGTTCTCGAAGATATAGACGCCGTTATACGGCTTGTCCGGGCAGGAGACGACGAGGTCGAAATCACCATCGCCATCCGCATCGTATGGCACCGGCCAGGCCCAGAGGCCAACCCCGAGGTCCACGGCGAGCCCGGGGTTGTTGTATTTGATGCGGTCCAGGTTCTGGCCGAAAGCGGCCTGGGCACCGAGCAAAGCACAGGAAAGCCAGCAAATCAGTTTCATGGTTCGAGTCGTCGGGTTTTCAGATTAAAGCGGTCGCCGGGGCTGAGGAGCAAGTAAGGTTTCTCATCGGCGGCAGGTTTTCGTCGATTGTCGTAGATGCCCACCTTGCTCGCGCCGATGACCTCGCACTGATCTCCTCGCACAACGATGGCAGTATCTTCGTCGATGGCGATGCCCAGCAAATGAGGGTGCTTCTCGATGACTGGCACCATGTCGTTCTCTCGTTTGCGGGCGAGCCAATGCTGGTCCACCGCCGTGTCACGCAGGAAACCAAAGCCTTTTTCATAACCGGGCGCCATCATGACGGTGTTACCCTCACGCGCACCGCGCACCAGATAGGAACCTTGGATCGTGGCCCCCGCTGAGCTGCCGCCGATGACGCCACCGCGCTCCAGCACGGCGTGGAAGGCCTTTTCCGTGCGCGTGCCAAGATAAGAATCCACGAATCGCCATTGCCGCCCGCCACCAAACCAGACGCCACGTGCCTCCTTCAGCGAGGCCGCGAATTTTTCCGTGTCTGCTTCCTGGCGGTCACGCGTGTGCAGAATAACCAGATTCGTCGCCCCGGCATTGCGCAGACTGCGCAAACCGGACCAGTTGTTGCTGTATGACGCCTCCTCTCCGGCCGTAGGCACGACCACGATGAGTGCAGACGGGCCACCGGCCAGTTCTACAAAGCGTTTCATGATAGAGGCATCCTTGCCACCGCCGCCCACGACGACCAAAGCACCCTTCGCCGGCCCGACAGTCGGCTCAGCAGCGAGCGCGGGCATCCAGCCGCAGCACAGCAAAGCAAGCATCACTAACGCGTGCATTGACCGAATCATAGCGACGGTGTTGGTTTGCTTGATTGACATTGGATATCCCACTGGTATACCAGCAGCACATCTCAAGTAAAGCGAAACCTGAACCATGCGCGCCCCTTCACTACGGAAACAGGCTTACGACCATTTGCAGCGGAAAATCCTTGCCGGTGAACTGACCGCCGGAACGGTAGTCTCCGAGCAGTCCATCGCCAGCGAGATCGGCATGAGTCGCACGCCCGTGCGTGAGGCCATCCGCGACTTGGAGCAGGAAGGTGTTCTCGAGCAAGTGCCCCGCTACGGCACCATCGTGAAGGAGTTGCAACGCCGCGACCTGACGGAGCTGTATGAACTGCGCGAGGCGTTGGAGCCCTTCGCCGTCGCCCAAGCTGCCGGGAAACTGCCGACCGAAGAACTGACCAAACTCAAGCGCTTCTGCGATGAGATCGCCATTTTGATCCAGGAACTGACCGAGACGCGTCGCCCTGCCCTTGATGCCGCGCAGATGCGGCGGTTGCTATCGGCTGATCTGGGATTTCACCTCGTGTTATTACGGGCAGCGGGTAATCGCCGCCTCATGAAGATCGTCACGGATTCGCGCTTGCTGACGGGTGTTTTCGGCACGCCTCGTCAGGAACATACCACGGCCGTGCTCAAGGAGACGCTGGATTATCACACGCAGATCTTGAAAGCGGTGGAATCCGGCAATCAGGACCGTGCGCGCAAACTGATGGCCGAGCATATCCGTCTGAGCCGCCAGCAATCACTGGAACACTACGACCGGCTGCATAATGAAAGTGATACGCGCACGGTGTCGCTCGGGCTGCCCGACGATCTGCTGGAGGAGCTGAACCGCATCGAAAGCGGTGAAGGCGAGAAGCCCGCCGCCCGCAAACCGCGCCGTCGCGCCGCTTGAATAGCATGAGCCGCCCCTCTGTAGCGCAGGTTGTCAACCTGCTGTGTCGCCGACTGGCAGTCGGCAGACGCTACGACTATTTCACGGCTCGCAGATCACCGATCTGCGACACAGCAGACTGCCAGTCTGCGCTACGACCAGTAACTCTGATTTGTTCATGATTCACTCCCCCTCAACTCCCATGCTGCGCGGCATTGTCCCGCCAGTCGTCACTCCTTTGCTTGACCGTGATACGCTTGATGTCGCCGGGCTGGAACGCCTGGTCGAACACTTGATTGCGGGTGGCGTGGCTGGCTTGTTTGTTCTGGGCACCACGGGTGAAGCGCCCAGCTTGAGCTATCGCCTGCGCCGCGAGATGGTGGAGCGCACCACGAAACTGGTGAAAGGCCGCGTGCCGGTGCTGGTGGGTATCACGGATACGGCGTTTGTGGAATCGCTCGCGCTGGCCAAGTTCTCGGCGGATTGCGGCACACAAGCGGTCGTGACTTCAGCGCCGTTCTACTTTGCGGCGGGCCAGCCGGAGCTTTCGGAGTATATCGAGCATCTCGTGACGGAATTGCCCCTGCCCCTCTTCCTCTACAACATGCCGGCGCTGACGAAGGTGAGCTTCGAGCTGGGTACGGTGCGGCGGGCGTTGGACCTCAAGGGCATCATCGGCATCAAGGACAGCTCGGGCGACATGATCTATTTCCATCGCCTGCTGGAACTGTCAAAGCAACGGCCCGACTGGAGCGTGCTGATCGGGCCCGAGGAACTTACTCCCGAAGCCGTTTTGCTCGGGGGGCACGGCGGGGTGAATGGCGGGGCGAACTTGAATCCCCGCCTCTACGTGGATCTTTACAAGGCGGCGGTGGCGCAAGATCTCACGAGCGTGCGCAAGCTGCATGCGGAAGTGATGAAGCTGGCGGGAAACATCTACACCGTGGGCAAGCATCGCTCGGCGCTCATCAAAGGCTTGAAGTGCGCGCTCTCGCTCATGGGCATCTGCCATGATGCGCTGGCCGAACCGTTCCAAAGTTTTCGTGAACCCGAACGCGCGCTTATCCGTGAACGGATGATTGCCCTGGGCCTGCAACCCGTGAAATAATCCATCATCCAGCAACACATGAAGACCTCGCTATTATTGGGCGCTTTCCTTACCCTGACGGCGCAGCTTATGGCCGCCGATCTGACCACACAGCCCGGCTATCTCAAAGGCGAGCTCATCTATGAGACTGCGCCGTTCCCGTCGTGTCATGCGTCCACCATCGTGGAGTCCAAGGGCGGCTTGGTCGCCGCGTGGTTCGGTGGCACGAAGGAAAGCGATCCCGATGTGGGCATCTGGTTGTCGCGCCACGAAGAGGGCAAGTGGGCGACGCCGGTGGAGGTGGTGAATGGTGTGCAGAAAAATCCCGCGGAAGGAAAGCCCAAGCGTTATGCCTGCTGGAATCCGGTTTTGTTTCAGCCCAAGGATGGGCCGCTCATGCTCTTCTATAAGGTCGGTCCGACACCCAGCACTTGGTGGGGCATGCTGACAACGAGCGAGGATGGCGGGAAGACGTGGGCTGAGCCGTGGTATCTGCCGAATGGTTTGCTGGGCCCCATCAAAAACAAACCGGTGCAACTGAAGAACGGGGACATCTTATGTCCGACGAGCAGCGAGCATGATGGCTGGCGCGTGCATTTCGAACGCAGCAGCGATCTGGGCAAAACGTGGACGAAGTCCTGGCCGGTGAATGATGGACAGAAGATCGGAGCCATCCAGCCGAGCGTTTTATTTCTCGGTGATGAAAGGCTCATGGCGATCGGTCGCACGAAACAGAAGCATGTCTTTCAGGTGACGTCCGAAGATAATGGAAAGACTTGGGGCGAGATGAGTTTGACGGCGTTGCCGAATCCGAACTCCGGCACGGATGCGGTGACTTTAAAGGATGGGCGGCATCTCTTGGTTTATAATCATACGGAGCGCGGGCGCTCGCCGTTGAATCTCGCGGTCTCGAAGGACGGCAAGACGTGGCAGGCTGCGCTCACGTTGGAAGATGAACCAAAAGCGGAGTTCAGTTATCCCGCCATCATCCAGACAAGCGACGGACTGGTTCATATCACCTATACGTGGAAGCGGCTGCGCGTGAAGCATGTGGTGGTGGACCCGAAGAAGTTGGAACTGCGGGAGATGGTGAATGGCGTGTGGCCGAAGTAAATCGAGAACATTGTAACCGCTATGTTACGTCTCACCCCTCACCCCAACCCTCTCCCCTCTAAGGGAAGAGGGAGAAGAAGCACATACGGGTTCGTTTGTTTACTGGCCGCATTGTCGCTGCTCGTTTCATGGCAAGGGATAGCGGCGGAGGGGAGGCCGAATGTGTTGTTCATCGCGGCGGACGATCTGCGGAATGATCTCGGCTGTTACGGGCATCCCCTGGTGAAGACGCCGAATTTGGACCGGCTGGCTAAGCGTAGCACGCTTTTTCAGCGGGCGTACTGCCAGCAGGCCGTTTGCAATCCTTCGCGGGCCTCACTGATGACCGGTTTGCGGCCGGATACCCTGCGCATCTGGGACCTGCCCACGCATTTTCGCGACACGACACCCGATACGGTAACGTTGCCGCAGCATTTCAAGAATCACGGTTACTTCACGCAGAACATCGGGAAGATTTTCCACAATTGGATCCATGAAGTGCAGGGCGATCCGGTTTCGTGGAGCGTACCGGCGGAGATGCATTTTGATAATCACAACAAGGATGTGCCCGTGGTAGAGGGCACACTGCCGCCCAATCTGGCGAAAGATCTGAAATGCCAGATGTATGACGTGCCGGATGAAGCGTATTTCGACGGGCGTGTCGCGGCGAGGGCGGTGACGGCATTGCGCGAGCTGAAGCAAAAGCAAGAGCCGTTCTTTCTGGCCGTTGGTTTCTGGAAACCACATTCCCCCTTCAACGCGCCGAAGAAATATTGGGACATGTACAAACGGGAGGAGATTCCCCCGCCGCCGAATCCGTACTGGCCCAAGGACACGGATCGCGTGGCGTGGCATAACAGCCGCGAGATACTTTCGGACAAGCAACGTCCGCTCACACCCGAGGCGGTGCAGGAGATACGGCACGGTTATCTGGCGAACATAACTTACATGGACGCGCAGATAGGCAAGGTGCTGGATGAACTCGAGAAGCTAAAGCTTACGGACAACACGATCATCGTCTTCTGGTCGGATCACGGCTACCATCTCGGCGAGCATACGCTGTGGGCGAAGACCTCGACCTTTGAACTGGATGCCCGGGTGCCGCTGATGATCGCTGCACCCAAGGCAAAGGCCCAAGGCACTTCCGCGAATGCACCAGTGGAGTTGCTTGATATGTACCCCACACTGGTGGATTTGTGCGGTTTGCCGGCGGTGAAAGGTCTGGAGGGAGCCAGCCTTGTGCCCGTGCTCAACAATCCGAAGGCGCAGGTAAAGCCGGCGGCCATCACGCAACATCCGCGTCCGGCGTATTACAAAGGTGCACCCGAAACGATGGGCTACTCGGCCCGCACCGAGCGCTGGCGCTATACCGAATGGCGGAACTGGAAGACTGGTGCGGTCGTCGCCCGTGAACTGTATGACCATGATAAGGACCCTCTGGAAACGGTGAACGTGGCGGGTGACGCCAAGAATAAAGAAACACTGGCCACTATGGCGAAACATCTGCTACCGGCCATCAAGCTGCCTGCCGCCCGTTAACAAAACATGGAGACACCCCTGCCACTCATCGATGTCGGCGTCATCGTCGTGTATCTGGCGCTGGTCGTGGGTATGGGCTTGTGGCTCGCGCGGGATACGCGGCAGAGCGAGGATTACATGGCGGCGCACCGCTCGCTGCCGGGTTGGGCCGTGGGACTTTCTATTTTCGGTTCCTATATCAGCAGCATCAGTTTTCTGGCGAATCCGGGCAGCAGTTTTGAGAGCAATTGGGGGCCGTTTGTTTTTTCCCTGACCACCCCCATCGCGGCGTGGATCGCTATCAGGTGGTTTGTGCCCTTCTACCGGAACAGCGGGCATGTGTCCGCCTATGAACATCTGGAGGAACGTTTCGGGGCCTGGGCTCGGACGTATGCGGTCATCTGTTTCTTGCTCACGCAGATGGCACGGATGGGCACCATCGTGTATCTGCTGGCGCTTGCCCTGGCACCGGTAGCGGGTGTGCGAGTGGAATACATCATCCTGATTGTGGGCAGCGTGATGACAGTTTATACGGTGTTGGGCGGCATCAAGGCGGCGATTTGGACGGGTGTGCTCCAGGCGTTCGTCCTGCTGGTGGGACCGATCATCTGCGTGGTGCTCATCGCGGACAAGACGCCGGATGGGTTCGCTGGCATCGTGAAAACGGGAACGGAGGCGGGCAAGTTCAGCCTGGGCAGCTTCGACCTGGGATTGGGCAAGGCTACGTTCTGGGTGGTGCTCTTTTACGGCTTCGTGGTAAACCTGCAAAACTTCGCCGTGGACCAGAGCTACGTGCAGCGTTACGTGACGGCGAAGAGCGATGCCGATGCGCGCCGCAGTGTCTGGCTGGGCGCGTGGCTCTACGTGCCGGTGGCGGCGTTATTCTTTTTTATCGGCACCGCGCTGTTCGCCTTGAAGACCGGCGATCCGACATTTTTCCCAGATGGCTTAAAGCCAGATGCGGTTTTCCCTTGGTTCATCAACAACGCCTTGCCCACGGGCATTCGCGGGCTGGTCATCGCGGCGTTGCTGGCGGCGGCGATGGACCCAAATCTGAGCAGCATGGCCACGCTCACGTATGGTGATCTCTACAAGCGCTACTTCCGTCCGCAAGCCGGTGAGAAAGAATCCATGCTGGTGCTGCGCTTGGCGACTCTCGGCTGGGGCATCATCGGAACGGTGGTGGCACTTTTCATGATCCAATCCGCAACGGTGCTGGGGCTGTGGTGGAAACTGGCGGGCGTTTTTGGGGGCGGCATGCTGGGGTTATTCCTGCTGGGATTCATGTCCAAGAAAGCCACTCCGGCGGCGGCGTTGACCGGAACTATCGTAGGAGTGTTATTGATCCTGTGGATGACGTTCACGCCGCTGTTCCCCGAACAGTTCGCCGGGATGGTGAGTCCGTTCCATAATTATCTGGTGATCGTGTTCGGCACGTTGGCGATCTTGGGTGTGGGATTGTTAGTTAGTACGCGGCGGGGCAAAGACAAAGCAGTTGAAGAAAAGCCGAAACCGTGACGTCATAAAGCCATGACCATGGCTTTCGCCATCCGACGGGCCTGCACGTTCACGGCCTTACTTCTGTTCCTCTTCAGCACAAATGCTGCTGAGCCAGTCAACCGTCTGCCGCGAGAGGATCTTCTGCTCTATCACGATTCTCAAGGTGACGTGAACCCGGTGAAATCCACGCGCGACTGGGATAAACGACGGACTGAGATCGTGCGCGGGATGGAGTCGGTGATGGGCAAACTGCCGGGCAAGGAGAAGCGCTGCGCGCTGGAGGTGAAGGTAGAGGAGGAAGCAGATTGCGGGAGTTATGTGCGGCAATTCATCACGTATGCGTCCGAGCCCGGTTCGCGCGTGCCCGCGTATCTGCTGATCCCCAAGTCGGCTCTCTATGAAGGCAAGAAGACGGCGGCGGTGCTGTGCCTGCATCCCACGGACAATGTCGTCGGGCACAAAGTCGTGGTGGGTCTCGGAGGCAAACCGAACCGGCAGTATGCGGCGGAACTGGCGGAGCGCGGATTCGTGACCTTGGCTCCGGCGTATCCGCAACTGGCGAATTACCAACCCGATCTGAAAGCGCTTGGTTGGCAGAGCGGCACGTTGAAGGCCGTGTGGGATAACATGCGCGGGCTCGACCTGCTCGAATCCTTGCCTTACGTGAAGAAGAAAAGCTTCGGCGCCATCGGCCATTCACTGGGCGGGCACAACTCGGTTTACACCGCTGTCTTCGATGAACGCATCAAAGTTATCGTGAGCAGTTGCGGGCTCGACTCGTATCTCGATTATTACAGCGGCAATCCGAAAGTCTGGGAGCTGGGCAAGGGTTGGACGCAGGAGCGCTACATGCCGAAGCTGGCAAACTATGCCGGCAAGTTGGAGACCATACCTTATGACTTCCACGAGCTTATCGGTGCGCTTGCTCCGCGTGTCTGTTTCATCAGCGCGCCCTTGAAAGATTCCAATTTCAAATGGGAGAGTGTGGACAAGGTGGTGGCGGCGGCACGACCGGTCTATCAACTGCACGGCAAGCCGCAGAACCTCTTGGTGGAGCATCCAGACTGCGATCACGACTTCCCGGACGCGATGCGTGAGAAGGCGTATCGCTTGATGGCAGAGAACCTGCGTTAAGCAGGTGTTTTTCCCGCCCCCGCTTCCGTTAACTTGACGAGGGCGAAGCGCAAGCCCGCCCAGTGTGAGTTGTCACGCCGGATGCTCTTGGCCAGTTTGCGGCCGCGCTTCGCCGCGCCGGTCTGCACGAATTCCACCACCGCCAGCCATTCACGCGCCATGGGGCGTGGACGTGCGTTGAATTCCGGTTCCAGCTCCTGCAGCAAGCGCGCGGTGGTCTGCCACTGATCCGCTTTCTTGAGCTTTTCACGGCAATCATCCAGCAGACGCGCATCAAACGGCACCGCGTTCTCGAAGAGTTCACTGCCCAGCTCCAATAAAAAACGGCAGCGGCGCAGCAACTCGCGCAGTTCCGCCAGTTGATCTGGCGTCACCTGGTCTTTCTTCACGCGGCTCAACTGCCGCGTGAGTTCACGGGCCAGCCGTTTCAATTGCTGCTCATGCTGATGACGCAGCGGTGCATCCGTGAGCGGTTCGAGCGAATCATGATGCGCCGTGGGGGAAAAGTTTTTCAGGGCCTTGGCCGCCCGCTCAGCCATGCTCTCCAATTGTTTGTGATGGCGCTGTCCTAATCGTTCCACCGCCCATGCGAGGGCTGCCTGGTTCTCCTCCTGCTCCAATTTCTCCAGCAGCTTGATGGCGGCCTTGGGCTGTTGCGCCTGCTCGAGAACGAAGCGTAATTCCGTGAGCGCCGGTTGTGTCTTGGCCTTGATGCGGCCAGGCAGGGATTTGTCCGCACAATCCTGAAGCTGCTGATACGCGCGGATGGTTTTCAAGCAGTCGCCCGCCCGGCGATACCGTCCCCGTGACAGCGTTTCGAGCGATTGTTGCAAACTGGCCGCTTTGCCATCCAGTAACTGGCGAAGCTGCACCACGTGGAGTTTGGCTTTCACAATTGGCTCAGGTGAGAGGTTCAGGAGCGGCAGGGCGCTTGAGCAGGTGCGTGACGCAGTTCACCAAGTCCTGCGGTTTGAAAGGTTTGAAAATGATCTGCTCCGCGAACAGTTTCTCGCGGATGGTGGCCACGATCTCAGGCGAGACGGCGGTGAGGATGATCACCGGAGGTGACGGAATCATCCGATTATGCAACTGCCGGGAAATCTCCAACCCGCTCAGGGAGGGAAGCATCAGATCCAGAATGACGATGTCATATTGGTTGCGGGTGGCCAGCATCAGGCCGATTTCGCCATCGGCGGCCGTAGTGGTCTTGATACCATGCCGTTCGAGATGGTAGGCGATGAGCGTGGTGAGATCGCGTTCATCCTCCACGACGAGGGCTTTCGGCGGATTAGGCGGTAACGATAAGGCTGCTTCCATAAGTCTGTGCAAAACGAACCACAGGAAGCCCGAGGAATAAGCCAATACTATGTCAGTTATGTTACAAAACCGTGAAATCGGAGAACTGTAACGATAATCTAGCGGAAAGGGCGATTAGGGCAAAAAATAAACCGGGCGTGGGGATCTGGGGAAGATCCTCCACGCCCGGGGAGTTTTCGGAATTAGTACAACAGTGGGACTATGTAGATTTCCGACTCGAGTGTGTACTCACCCAAGTCGAAACTTGTTGGGCATTCAAAGAACAAACTAACTTCGCATCATTTGCCCGAAATTTGTGCTAGTCCGAGGAAGAGCATGCCAGAGATTCCCAAAACGTCAAGTCAGTGGTTTACGGTATTTTTCGGTTCGACAACCATATGAGCCACACGCCAAAGCCCACCAGCAGGATTAACCACCATAAGTAGCGTAGTTCGCGCGCGGCCATTTCCGCGAACGCCAGCGCTGGTGGAAACAAAAGGCACAGCACCAACACCACAAAAACTGCGATGATGAGCTTTACCCAATAGCGCTGTCTCGAGGGATCCATCTTCAGGGCTTTCTCGGTTCCGCTGGCAATTGAAGCAGGACACCGGAGCCTTTGCCACCGATGACCAGCGGGCTTTCCCCATCCCATTTTTCGACAATCTGGGAGTCCAAGTAAACGGGGTTCACCTTCAGCGCTTCGCCGCGCAAGGTGAGCGACTCCGCCTCGCCCTTGGCTTTGATGATCGCCGTTTCCGCATCGATCTTCGCCTGCTCTTGCGCGAAGCGCGCCTTGTTCGCCTCCTGTTCGCGCACCATCTTGTGTTCGATGGCCGTCTCCAGTTCGTGGGAGAGCGTCAGGTCCTGGATCACCACGTCCACGACCACCAGAAAGTTTGTGCCGATTTTGCGCCGGGCAGCTTCGAGGGCACGCATCTTGATCTCCTCCCGCTGCTTCACGATCATCTCGGCGGTGTGCAAGGCCGTGACCTCTTTCAAGGCCTCCTGCACGCGGGGGGCGATGAGGCTGTCAAATGGCGCACCGGCATACTCCTGAAATATCTTCACCACGGATTGTTCCGGCACGCGGTAGAGCACTTGCAGCACGGTGTTCACCTGTTGCAGATCTGAGGAATAGCACTCCGCCTTCATCTCGTGCGTCTGCTGGCGGACCATCACGTTTTCAATGGAAGTGATGAAGGGCGTTTTGAAACCAAAGCCTTCCTTCATGAATTCCGGTGAGACGGTGCCCAGCGTCACCTTCACCCCGCGAAAGCCCGGCTCCACGACGTAGGTGGAACTGGCTGCGGCGATGATCAGCACAAAAAACACCACGGCCCCGCCGATCAGCTTGCCCACCCACGCGTTCGGATTTCTACCGTCCGCGTCCAGAATCGTTGCGCCTGCACGTCTCATTGTTTTTCCTCCCGCTTGGTCGTTTGCAAAGGCAAGATCATTTGGGAGCCTTTGACATCGGCATCCATCACCTTGGGTGTCTTGCCCTTCCACTTCTCCACGATCTGCAGTTCCAGGATGGAAGGATTCTTGTGCAGCGCTTCACCGCGGATGCGGATGGCTTCGGCCTCACCGCGGGCCTGGATCACGGCGGTCTGCGCCTCGATCTCCACTTTCTGCTGGGTGTATTTGGCGCGGGCGGATTCCTGTTGCTGCACCATCTTCTGCTCGATGGCAGTTTCCAGTTGCTTCGTCAGCGAAATATCCTCCACCACTAGGTCATTGATTTCCAAGATGGTGCCAACTTTCTTGCGCGTGAGTTCCAGCGCCTTGGTTTTGATCACCTCGCGGTTCTGCACGATCTGTTCCGCGCTTTGCAAAGCGGTGACCTCCTTCAATGCTTCGTGCAAGCGCGGTGCGATCAAGGTCATGAAGGGATCACCCCAATAGTCCTGGAAAATGCTGACGGCAGATGTTTCCGGGATGCGGTAAAGCACCTTCAATTGCGTCTTCACCTGCTGTAGATCAGAGGAATAGCAGTCAGCCACCAGTTCCGAGGTCTGCTGTCGCACATTGATGTTCACGATGCGGGTCACGAAAGGCGCTTTGAACCCCAACCCCTCTTTCAGGAACTGCGGAGATACTTCGCCCATCGTCACCTGCACACCGCGAAAGCCCGGCTTGACCACGTAGGTGGATTGCGAGCCCCCGATGACCAGCGCGAACAAGATGATGGCGATGCCAGCTATTCGTAAAGTTCCTGCATTCATGCTTCAGAAATTCTCTTGGAAACGAACATGCGTCCTGGCCTCCAGACAAGCAAGGGGAACTGATTCCAAACAAAGCGTTCTTTTCCAGTGCCCGACCACCGTCAATCCCCGAACAGCTTCTTCAACTTCTCCCGCGCATCTTGCTCGCGCTTGTCGGCAGCGCCCGCGCCCTTCCATTCCCGGCGCGCAAATTCGAAGTATTCGCAAAAGTTTGACATGTGCTTGTCCTGCACGGGATCGGCCCGGCGCTCGCGGCACTGATGCGCCACGCGGGCATCGTAATACACGCAGTTCAGGCAGACCTTCATGTCCATGCCACATTGATGGCACGAGTCATTGCGGCCTGGTTGACCGGGGATCTTCCATTCCCACCCGCATTTGTGGCAGTGCAACGTCATGGATATGACTCTAAAGGAATCGCGGCCCCGGCTCAATTTTTTCGTGCGGTTGCCGCACAGCATCATACTATGCGTCCAGCATGCCGGGTGAATACGATCAACTGCTTGAGGCGACCATCGAGCATCTGCAACAGATGAAAGCGCGCGGAACGCGCTTTGTGACGGTGGATAACGCCGCGCTCAAAGCCCTCACCGCGCCTGCGCCCGCTGCTGCTCCGGCCAGATCATCCGCTCCGGCACCAGCCCCGGCTTCGCGCTCTCTGTCCGCCTTTGCCCAGGCTCACGCTACGGCTACTCCATCGCCAGCGCCCGCAGCCCCCAAGCCTCCTGCTCCCGTGCCGGAGCGCAGCATGTTTGCTCCGGCTATCGGAATCCCGCCGGAGCCAGTCATCGAACCGCTGGCCCCAGAGGCGAAGGAAGCGGCGATGGCGGATCTGCGGGCCCGTGCCTTGGTCTGCGTGAAGTGCCCGAAGCTGGTGGCCTCGCGGACACAAGTTGTCTTCGGCGTAGGTAATATCCATGCCGACATCATGTTCGTAGGGGAAGCCCCGGGAGCGGATGAAGATCTGCAAGGCGAACCTTTCGTGGGCGCAGCGGGCCAGTTGCTCACGAAGATCATCCAGGCGATGGGGCAATCGCGCGACGCGGTTTACATCGGGAACATTTTGAAATGCCGTCCGGACATGCCTCCGGGTGAGGTAGGTAACCGCAAGCCCACATCGGACGAGATGAAGACGTGCATCCCCTACTTGCTCGCACAGATCGATATCATCCGGCCGAAGGTGCTGGTAGCTCTCGGTGCAACGGCGGTGGAAGGCCTCTTCAACAAGGCGATACCGATCACTAAACAGCGCGGCACCTGGATGACTTTCCGCGGCATCCCCGTGATGCCGACGTTTCATCCGGCGTATCTGCTGCGCAATCAGGCCCCCAGCGAAAAGCGCAAGGTGTGGGAAGACATGCTGGCCGTGATGGAACGGGTGAACCTGCCGATCAGCGAGAAACAGCGCGGGTATTTTTTGAAGGGTTGAGGTTAGTAGTATCGCAGCATCAGGCCCGTGACGTAGATGTAGAAACCCAAAGCTGCCAGCAATACTAGCGTGACCCCAACAAACCACGCCGAACCCCGATACGGATTGGGTTTTCTCCGCAATTTGGCGTAGACATGCGCATCCAGTAAAAGCAACACAACGCTGCCCGGTATAACCCCGAATACGAAGTTGTTCCTAACGAGGTTGGAAATATTGGCCAGATGCATTATCGAGTCCGGAACCGATCCGAAGACACCTGCAAGAATCTTAACGTCAAAACCGACGTAAGCCCACATAACAACGGCGAGGATTGCCCCATGGATAGTCAGCAGGACGATGAGGTCATGCTTGATGTCGGCATCCATATTCTGCGAAGACGTGTCTTTCATCTTGGTTTGATATAGACCTCCTCAATTCTTCTCAGTTCCGAGTTCATGCCCCAAAAGAAAAAGCCGGTGCATGAAATCAGAAGCAGAACGACAATGACGTTCCAGACAGATGAGGCAGCTTTTCCGAGATGCTTGCGGAAAGTCAGAAAGACCCACGCGTCGAGCCATGCAAAAGCCAGCAAGCCAGGCAGAAATGGAAAAAAGAAATTATTCCGGATGGTATGGGCAATGCCTAGCACCAGTCTGGCATGGGCTGCTTTTGCTTCGCCATCGATCATCTCATCCACCTGATAGGCGCCTAAAAGGTAAAGACCCAAGTTCATGGCTATCAACAAACCGTGAATGACCAGCATGACGATGACGTCATGTTTGGTATCAGCGTCGGCATTACGCCACGGCCTGAGGTTCATGGTCCTTGGTTTTGTTTGCGGCTTGTCCCTTACCTTGCCATAACAGGTGGCATTAGCCAAATCGGAAAGCATCCAGTCTGCTTATGAGTTCAGATCCATCCTCATCCCGGCGTGATTTCTTGAAGGCCGCAGCCGTCACCGCAGCCGCTGTGGGCATTGCCGGTGAAGTGAAAGGGCAAGAGAAACCCAAGCGACAGTCCGAGCTTATCCGCAGAGAAAACGAAAAGCCCGGCGCGCTGGACTGGCAACTGACCCGGGTGCGGCTCGATAAGACAACGGGTTTCCGTTCACCCGGCATTGAAGGCTATTGCTCACATCAGAGCATCAAGGCGGGGGAAGAATTGCGTATCATGGTGAGCACGCTCCCGGCGCGGAAGTTCAACATCGAGTTCTTTCGCATGGGTTATTACGGCGGGCGCGGCGCGCGCTTG
Source organism: Verrucomicrobiota bacterium (assembly GCA_021156225.1). Classification (GTDB taxonomy): domain Bacteria; phylum Verrucomicrobiota; class Verrucomicrobiia; order Limisphaerales; family JAEYXS01; genus JAEYXS01. The sequence goes on from JAJNBN010000009.1 coordinate 15,042, forward strand.
ATGCATAAGCTGGAGTCGATAACGGGCAAGACGCAGCCAGTCCCGACCGTGGGAGAGAACCGTTTGATAGAATGCCAGTGGGAACCGAGTGCGACGCTCAAGATTCCGGCGGATTGGCCAAGTGGCGTGTATCTGGGACGTTTGACCACGGTGCCCGATTCGGCAGCGGAACCTTATTGGCAAAGCTACATCATCTTCATCGTGCGCGATGAGCGGCCAGCGGATGTGCTTTTCCAATGCAGCGACAATACGTGGCAGGCGTATAATCGCTGGCCGGATAATTACTCGCTCTACACGGATCCGCGCGGCGCTCATGCCGTCGGTGTGGCAGTGAGCTTTGACCGGCCTTACGGGAGATATGCGCAGATCTTCGAGCATCCGCTGTCCATCGGTTCAGGCGAATTTTTACTGTGGGAGTTTCCCCTGCTCTACTGGCTGGAGCAGCACGGGTATGACGTGACGTACTGCTCGAACAGCGATTGCCTAACCCCGGCGAATCTGATGCGGTGCAAGTCATTCCTCAGCGTAGGCCATGATGAATATTGGGATGTGCGGCAATATGACGCGGTGAAGGCGGGCATCGAGTCAGGGGTCAATGCGTTGTGGTTGTGCGGCAACTCTGTGTTTGGGGTCACGCCGTTCTCGCCTTCCTCAAGCGGTCAGGCGAATCGCATTTTGACACGCAAAGGTATTTACGGCGGGTTGACGGATGCCGAGATACTGGAAGAAGTGCGCGTGTTCACCAAGGATTGGCAACGCGATAGCCGTGATGAGAGTCTGATCATGGGCGCGCGCAGCATTGTGCCGTTCAACGGTGGCGGTGACTGGATCTGCACGAAGCCGGAGCATTGGGTCTTTGCGGGTACGGGGATGAAGAAGGGCGACGCGATTCCCGGCCTAGTTGGCTGGGAACATCATGGGGCGCCGGCCAAACTGCCCGGTCTGGAAGTGGTGGCGGAGGGGACATGCTGGCGTGGTGGTGTCACTCCTGCGCATTGGACGGCGACGGTGCATCCGGGGCCAAAGGGGAACATCGTCTTTAATGCGGCGACAATCTTTTGGACGCAGGGACTATCAAATCCGCCGGGACATATCTTGCCCTGGTCGCATTGGAGCCGTCCACATGGGCCTGACCTGAGGGTGCAGAAAATCACGGTGAATGTGTTGAAGCGGGCTTTGGGCAAGTAGGGCAAATTATCCCTAGTTTTTACCGCCCGTTCTAGTTTGACGTTAGGCCAGCCTTGGGTCCATGCTGGGCCGTGGCCTAAACGTTTCCAACCAGTGCGCCAGGTATTTATGATCGCAAGCAAGACACACACACACTCAGGTTGGCTGCGGACGTCAGTGCTCGCCGTTGCCGTCCTGTTCGCAGCCAAAGTCCAAGCCGACGTCAAACTTCCCGCCATCTTCACCGACAACATGGTGCTCCAGCAGGGCATGAATGTGCCAATTTGGGGCTGGGCGGATGAGGGCGAAGCGGTGACCGTCCAGTTCCGCGACCAGCGCGTGGCCGCCAAGGTGGTCAACGGCAAATGGTCGGTAAAGCTCAAGGCTTTGAAACCGGGCGGACCGGATGAACTCGTGGTCTATGGCCGCAACCGCATCCAGTTGAAGAACGTGCTGGTGGGCGAGGTGTGGCTGTGCAGCGGCCAGTCCAACATGGAGTGGTCGTTGATCAGATCATTTGAACCGCAGGCTGATATCAAACAGTCGGCCAACCCGAACATCCGCCTGTTCAAGGTGGAGAACGTAAAATCGGACGAGGCGCTGGATGATCTTAAGCAGCCTTGGAACGTGGGCAAGTTCGCCTGGCAGGAAGCCAGCCCGCAATCGACCCCCGAGTTTTCCGCGGTGGCCTACTATTTTGCCCGGGCGCTGGAGAAATCGCGCGGGGTACCGATCGGTCTGATCCAGAGCGATTGGGGTGGTTCTCCGGCGGAAGTCTGGATGAGCCAGGCGGCGCTGGAAGCCAATGCGGATTACAAGGCCGACATCCTCGATAAGTACGCAGAGCAGCTCAAAACAGCTCAAGATTCGATTGCCAAACATAAGGCCTCCAAGGCCACCACACCCGCTCCTCGTCTGCCTTGGAAACCGGCCGAACTCTATAACGGCATGATCAGCCCGATCCTTGGTTATGGCATCAAGGGTGCCATCTGGTATCAGGGTGAATCCAACGCGAGCCGCGCCTGGCAGTATCGCAGCCTGTTCCCGGACATGATCAAGAACTGGCGCAAAGACTGGGGCCAGGGTGATTTCCCGTTCTTTCTAAAACGCCAGTTCCGCCTCCTCACGTCGGCGGCTACAATAAAAAAGCCCGGCCAATTGCTTGGCCGGGCTCGTGAAAAGTATC
>JAJNBN010000365.1 GCA_021156225.1 Verrucomicrobiota bacterium
CACCAGCACCATGCTCCGCAGCGGTGCTTCAGCGAGTCTATGACGTTCCAGTATCGGTGCCGCTGTCGCCCCTTGTAACGGCGCGAACGAAAACGCTTTCGCCCGATCTTCCGCCAGCAAGAAGCGCACGCTTCGTTGACACAGCCCGCAATCGCCATCGAAAAGCACTAGCGCTTTCGCTCCCGCAACACCTCGCGCCGGAATCCATTTAGGATCAAACGTGAACAGGTGGATCATCAGCATGCCCCACGTAAGATCCGCGAAATCCACCACCAAGATGATGCCCAGATGCATGCTCAGCATCCACAGCCACGCGATGAACCTCCCTTTGCGCGTAAGGCTCAAAGGCAGCGCCAGCAATTCACCCGCCAGCGCCGTCCACGTCGCGATCTGTAGCAACAGCATCGGCCACGTCGTCATCCACTCACGCAGCAGGTTCGGTCGCGCGAGCGGATTATGGATCACGCTCTCCAGCGCCGAACCATCCTGCCAGCTCGGGCTCAACAGCTTGAACCATCCGCTATATGTGTAACCCGCCACCAGCAACAGCCACGCCACCCAATAGATCGCCGCCGGCATCTTCCATTCTGCATCCGCCTTCTGCTGCCCGAAACACCCGGGCTCACCACGCGGCACCAGCGCGCTCAACAAAAGCAGCAAGCCCACGTAAGGCATCCCGGGATTGCAGATGAGATTGTTACGGTTGAACAGGCACGCCCAGCCGAACCAGATCACCACCGCGACAAGTGGACGCAAAATCCCCAACGCAAACAAAGCCGACAACCCCGCCAGCAACGTCACGAAACCTACGGCGAACGTCGGCGTATTGATGCTCTCCAAAGGATTCGGCAACACCCCAAATGTGAAGTTCACTGCCGGATTCGCCATCGCTCCCGCGTTGCTGAAAAGCTCCGCGGCGTAAGGTACCAGCTCCACGAAATGCCAGAACAGATACGCCCCGAACGCGATGCGGAAGAACGTGAACTGCCACGGCGAGATGTCTTTGGTCGTCTTCATGAAACCTCCAGTGTCCATGTGCGTGGATTGCTCTTCGTGCGCGAGCGGATGATCACACGGATGTTCTCCGCTTCATCCGGCAGCCCGAGATCCTTACGCAGCGGCCCATCGGGTGCGAAAGCATGTCGCGCGACTTCCTGCACCATCTCCTCCGGCAGGAACGGCGCACCCGCCAGCGCCGCCCCATAGACATTTCGCCGGTTATAGGGTCCGGTGAGTTTGCCATAAAGTTCCGGTGTCAACGGCCATTCCTCAGCCTTGCCCGCGCTCACGAACTGCACCCAGAAATCCGCCGCGAACCCTTCCACACCTTCGGTCTCACAGAACACTTTCGGGAATGGTGCCGCCATGGAAACGGCTCCCAGCCCTTTCAGCCAACGTTGTTGCGTTAAGTCGCCTAGCATCGCGGACAGCCCGAAGACGCCGAGCGCGATGGCGGCCTTGTTGCGCCAGCCGATGGGATTCGAATTCGTTTTCATAGGCAGATCAGGTTGTTTTACTTTCGGAAGCACAGGCAGATTCCTTGCCAGCTTCGCGCGCCGCAGTGCACGCCCATCGTTTACGGCAACCGAAACACGTGGGCTGCAAACCATGAACCGGCTTCGGCTTTTCCGCTTCAACTCCGTGCACATCGCGGAACAGCAGCATCTCCTTCACTTGCGATTCGTGTTCCGGATCGAAGCCACAACGGGCCACGCGCTTCTTGGGATTCATCAGCGTGCCGAAGAGCCAGTCGAGCACCGGCAGGTCCGCATAATTGCTAGTATGCCGCGCGCGTTGATGATGCACGCGATGCGATTCCGGCCGCTGGATGACCCAGCCCAGCCAGCGCGGCGTGCGGATGTTCCAGTGATAGAAATATTCTGCGATCGCGATGATCACCGTGTAAAGTGCCGCCGCCCTGACCGAGCAACCGCACAGTGCGTACACGATGAGGCTGCTCAATACCGAGTTGATCGTGATCTCCACCGGATGCTTGTAGAAGCTGGTGAGCAACTCGATCCGGCGCGGCGAATGATGAAGCTGATGGCACACGCGCCAGAAAAACTCCGACTCATGCCGCACGCGGTGCCACCAATAATACACGATGCAGGAAACTAGATAAGCCGTGAGCGCAGCCGCCACATCACCCCACTGCTCGCTGAGTCGGAAGAGCGAGAACTGTTTCAACCAGCGATCCCAAGTGAAGCCCGCCAGCACCACGATGCCTGCCTGCACCAGATTCACGAGCACGATCCGTCCCCACCAGCCCTTCACCTGGGGCAGCGAACCGGCGGGCCAAAGTCTCTCGATCACAAAGAACCCAACCGCCACCAACACCAGCAGCGCAATCGTGTTCATGGCCTGCACCCTAGTGCGTCACCACGCAAAACCGTTAATTGATTAAATTGCTGCCAACATTGAGAGAAACGATGCTGCCCACTTCTCCATTGCAGAAATCCCCGCCCGCCCCACAATCCGCGGCGTTGTGTCAATGACGACGGATGCCAACCCTGCCGCCCCTTTCGCGGAGATCACCCGCCTTACGTTCCGTAGCGAACGTTGGCGGGCGTTCAGTTCCGGCATCCTCGAAACCGCCGCCACGACGTTCCTCCTCATCATCGCCGTCAAGGAACTGAACGCGGGCGCGACCGCCAAAGCCCTCATCGCCGCTGGCGGCAGCGTAGGCTTGCTGCTGGGTCCGCTGACGGTCTCTATCGTCCAAGCTCGTGGCTGGAAACCATCGGATGCCGCCGCGCGCATGGCGCTGCTGGGCGCCGCCGCGTTCGCCCTTATGGCGCTGTTGCCGTTTCTGCCAGTGTTCGTCATCGGCAGCATCGTGGCCCTCACCGCCTCCACCGCGGTGATACCACTCATCACGCAGGTCTATCAGGAGAACTATCCGGATAAGGAACGCGGGCGGATGCTTTCCAAATCGTTCGTTATCCGCATCGCCACCGCCGCCATCTTCAATGAAGTTGCCGGCCGTGCCTTGACCGGGCATCTCGAAAAATATCAATGGCTCCTGCTCGTCTTCTCAGCGGCCTATGTCCTCGCCGCGTATTGGCTCGCGAAGATTCCTTCCACTCCCTTGCACGTCAGCGGCGGCACGCATCCCTTTAAAGCTCTGCGCTATGTGAAGGAAGATCCACTCTTCCGCCAGACGCTCGTTGCCTGGATGCTCATGGGTTTCGCGAACCTGATGATGATCCCCCTACGTGTGGAATATCTCGCCAATCCTCGCTACGGCTACGCCTTGACCGCCGGTGAGATCGCGATGCTTGTGGGCGTGGTGCCGAATCTCGCCCGCCTGGTGCTCAGCCCGTTCTGGGGCTGGGCGTTCGATCACATGAATTTCTTCATGCTGCGCGTGGCCCTGAACATCGGCTTCGCGCTCGGCATTCTCTCCTTTTTCACCGGCGAGACGATGACCGGCATGCTCATCGGCGCCATCATCTTCGGCGCCTCGAATGCCGGTGGTGACGTGGCCTGGAGCTTATGGGTGACGAAGTTCACCGCTCCTGAGCGCGTGGCCGATTACATGTCCGTGCATACCTTCTTCACCGGCTTGCGCGGCCTGTTCGCTCCGTTGGTGGCTTTCCATCTCGCCGCTCATTTTGAGCTGGCCACCCTCGGCTGGTTCGCTGCCACTTTGATCGGCCTCTCCTGCGCCGTGCTCATTCCCGAAATCCCTTGGGGCAGGAAAGCTAAGAAGTCCTCTCCGCTTACGGAAGAAGTGCAAGACTGACGGAGCACCAAGTTTTTGGACCGCGGCTGTGTTCTCCCAAGAGAACCAGCCGCAGCGCGTGCGATGGTTAAGAAAGGTCCAAATTACACTCCATCCGTACACGATAAGCCCGTGCTTTGAAACTATCGAGGGAATAACCAAACCAATTCCTTTCACCCTCGCGCCGATTTAGAGATCGACGCTCCGAAAAACTCACGCCGCCCAAAGCTGCTGATCCGCCATCACCGGGACCACCCGCTCACGCGCCGTGGCATAGCGCAAAGCCATCTGATGGCTGCGCTCAATAGACCGCTCCAGCGCCGCGCGAAAGCTCTCGCGCGCCATCAGTTCGTTCCAGACCTCAGGCCCGACCACCCCGGCCAGCCATTCTTTTTGTGCTTCTGTTGGTTTCATACTGTCTGCACTTTCTGTTGCTATAAAGTCTGACGGCGCACCCCCGACGTTTATTGAATTCTTTTCAAAATATTTTTCCCCACAGAAAAGAAAGAGTCTGCCTGAAAAATGAGTTGGTGATGGCTGCGCCGGATAAATGGGCAGGGGCTAGGTGCGGTAGCAGACATCGCCAAGGCATTTTTCAGGCAGACTCAATAAAAATGGGTCGGCAGAGCATCTTCCGCTCCGCCGACCCTTACTTCACTCACTTACAAATACTTACATCTGTTCTCAACTCACCTGTATCTTGCGCGGCTTGACCCTCTCTGCCTTGGGCAACTCCAAAGTCAGCAACCCTTGGTCAATCCGGGCGACGATGCGCTCGGTATCCACCACCGGGTCCAAGGTGAAGACGCGTCGGTAATTCCGCGCCGTGCTTTCACGATAAAGCGGCGTTCCCGGCACCTCTTCCGTCTTGCGATGGCCGAGGATGGTGAGTTCGTCATCCTCCAAGAGGATTTCAATACCCTCTTTCGTCACGCCGGGCATCTCCGCGTGGAGCACATAGCCATCCTTCAC
>JAJNBN010000366.1 GCA_021156225.1 Verrucomicrobiota bacterium
GAGTTGATGGTGTAATCTCGTCGCGCGGCAGCATCCTTCGGCGTCAACGAAGGATCAAAGGTGATGGTGAAACCTTTATGGCCGGCAGCGATCTTGGAATCGCGTCGCGCCAAGGAGAAATCATAGGTGTGACCCGCTTTGGTGGTGAGCTTGGCCACGCCGAAAGAGCGGCCTACCAAATCTACGCGACCCCATTTGACCAGTGCTTGCTCCAGTTGCTCGTAGGTGATGCCAAAGACCTCGATGTCGAAATCTTTTTGCGGCAAGCCGAGGAACCAATCTCGCACACAACCGCCTACCAGATACGCCTCCTGCAAAGCATCCGTCTCCTGCAAAATACGCTCCAGCTCCGCCGGTAGCGGAGGTGTGCTGGTCGGTGACGGATTACCCATGACTCTCCTTAACCTAACTTAGTGAAACACCCAAGCAGCATTACTGTGCGAGCTGCTGGCGCAATTCCATCAGCAGCATGCCGAGCCGGTTCTTGCCCTGTCCATCCGCGCCATCCCCCCAGTAGCCATCATTCGCGGCGTGCTCCACGATCTGGGCGTCTCCGGTGGCGAGCAACTGTTCCTTCAGCTTCGGGTGTTGCGTGAACTTGGCCAGCAACGCCTCGCGCATCAGGTTTTCCTTGGCGGTTTCCCAATCAGCACGCATCGGAAAGCCGCGGTCGCGTCATTTGGGCGGCGATTTGAGAGGAGGGTTCCAGACGGATTTTCTCCTCCTGCGGTGTGCCGAGGAATTTCTGCGCCTGAAAATAATGCTCCGCAGTCGGCCAGGTCTTATTGTGCAAGACAATGGGATGCGCTGAGTGGTTGGAGAACTCACCGTAAGCGTCTTCAACTTTGAAAAAATGGATCACCCGTGCGCTCATATCATAGGATGTAATCGGGTGGCACATGGTCGGTCAACCAAACGCCATTTGCACTCAAAAAGAACGGGTGTCCTTCCGCATGCATCCTCCCGGCCGCGATCTTAAGGATGATCGCCTGGCCGCGCCGTTCGCCGACTTTGATGGCAGTCGTCTCATCCTTAGAAAGATGCACGTGATGCCGCTCGCCCTTGCGCAAACCTTCACTGCGGATGGACGGGAGAAACTTTTCCACTGTGCCGTGATAGAGAATCTCCGGGGGCGGCACTGGTGTCAGACCCAAGTCCACCCCCACAGAATGGCCTTGGTTGGCGCGGATTCGTTGGCCGTCATCGCTGAAGGCGAAGCGCTTCTTGTCACTCGTGGCGACAATCTCCTCCAGACTCGTAACCGTGAGGCTCTTCCCGTGCTTCTGGCAGGCGGCGATTAGCTCGATCACCGGCACCCAGCCAGCGTTGTCCAACGTGATGCCGATGCGTTCCGGTTCATGCCGTAACACGAGACTGAGAAACTTGCTTAACTTGGTGAGTTCCTTGGGATTCATATACCCGCCTTCGACGATGCAGGTCTATGTCTTAAATTGACCGCGAGCCGCCCGAATGCGTTCGCTTGTATGTATCAGGAAACCCAAGTGATGACAACGGCCCCCTTGCCGGGAGTGCGAAGAGGGGAGGCTGGTGGTCAGCGCGGTCTTCTCCTCAACTACGAAATCCGCGTTAGGTTATGCCTTCACCGTTCCGGAGGGGGCGGGTTTCAGCGAGGCCAGCAGTTGCTTGGCCTCTTCATTTCCTTGTTCAGCGGCGAGATCCAGCCAGCGGATCGCCTCGCCTTCCGTGCCTTTCGCGCCTTTGCCGCGGGCGAGGAATTTGCCCAATAGAAATTGTGCGTCCGGACAGTTTTGCTCGGCGGCCATGCGCAGCCATTGGAGGCAGAGCGGATAATCCTTGGGCACACCTTTGCCCACGGAGTAGAGGACACCCAAATTATATTGAGCATCACGATGACCTTGATCGGCGGCTTTGCGGAACCATTGCGCTGCCTGCATCGTATCCGAATCGCCGATTTTTCCGTCGATGTAATAAACAGCCAGGCGAAATTGGGCTTCGGCATCTCCCGAGTCCGCCTTGAGGCGCGTCTGTCGGATTTCTTCTTCGGGATTAAGTGTCTTTCTTAGCCAACCAAACATAATGGACAATATAGCAGCTTTTTTGCCGTTCTCATCAGAAAGTGGTAAAAATAAATCAGCGTAACCTCCTGCGCCAGAACAGGTCGCACAATGCTCAATAGAGCGCGCTGGAGAAAGCGCGATGAAATCGCTCAGAAATGGGATGACGGATGCCTAAAAACTGGAAGATGCATTTGCAGGCGCCTTTCGCCACTTCGTTATGATACTTCCGGTCACAATCGAGGACCTTGATCCAATTCTCCAATGCCGTGGCGTAGTCGAGCTGTCCCAAGGCAGTCAGTCCGGCGAGGAAAACCTCGCGACCTTTGCCTTCAGGTAATTTAGCGGCGGAGAGGCGCAACTGGGCCAGTTCTTGGAGGGCCTTTGCTTTGGCCGCGTTATCAGAGGAGTCGGTGATGGGTTTTAAGGTGGCATCCACGCTCTCGGGTTTGAGAGCCAACTGACACTCGGCCATGAGCAGAGCGGCGGCTTCGTCGCCGGAATCCAGGGCGAGCGCGTTCTCCAGCAGCTTGATGGCGTCGGTGAGCAGTCCTTCGCTGACCAAGCGGCGGGCTTCCTTGACAGTGCCAGCGTTGGGTGAGGGGAGATTCTTCGCGAGCCAGCGACGCAACTCCACCTCGGGATAAGCGCCGATGAGCTCATGCACCACCTGGCCATTGATGAAGAGCTTGAGCGCCGGAATGCTGGCGATCCGGTGTTCCATGGCCAGTTCCGGATGCTCCTCCGTATTCAGCTTCACGAGTTCCCAGCGGCCGTGGGATTCAGACGCTAACTTTTCCAGCACTGGTCCCAGCATCTTGCAGGGACCGCACCAAGGCGCCCAGAAATCCACCAGCACCGGCACTTGCTGGCTGCGTTCGATAACGTCTTTGGCATAATCCTTCAGCTCGTAACTCATAGCCCATACGTAACGCGTAATGAGCGGGCCGTAAAGGTCACACGAGGTTTTCTTCGTGATGTCTGATTGGATCTTTATCCAACGTAACGAAAAAGACGGATAACGGCCTTTAATCCGGAAGCGAAAATAATCAGCGGCAAGATTGCCAGTCCGATGCCGAATATCTTCTGGGTTGTATCCCCCCGATGCAAAACGGGAATCATCAGCAAGATGCAATAAAGCGAGATCGCTAATTCAGACAATGTGAACTCCAAGGAAAAACTGAAATGCTTGGGTCTGCCGCCATACATTTCCTCATAAAGAAAGTAAACCAACAGGAAGTGCAGCACTGAACCTAAAATTAGACGTTTTGAGAGGCGTGCTAAAGATTCTGCAGGTGTCAGGGGCATACTTGGCTTGATTCCCCAGCTAGGTTAGCACCTTCAATGGAACGAGCGCGGCCTGATAATCCGCCACGAAAAATCTTTTCCCCTTTTGGATGACTTTATGGCCTTCGCCTTCCAGCAAGGGGCGCAAGGCGTCAATGCCGCCGGGATATTTGGGATTCAACTCGCCACCGACTTTCAAAGTGCGCCAGTAGGGCGTGACCTTTTTGCGACCTTCAGCCACGGCTTCCGCCGCCGCGTTGGCCGCGATCCACGCGAAGATTCCGGTGGTGATGGGACATCCGGCCTCGGTCTTGTGCTTCTGGGCGAGGGCACTACGAAGTTCATTGATGGTAACGAGCTTGCCCTTGGGAATCTTTTGCATGAGGGCATCCACTTCACGCGGAGCCGGGACGACGAGGGTGGCGCCTTTCCAACGGGCGCGGTCTTCCGGTGCAATGTGGATGACTTTGGGCAGGCCCTTGTCATCGGCGAGTTTTTCACGCCAGCTCTTGCGAAGTTTCATAGCGGTGTTTGAGGCTGCAAGTATGATGAAAAGCAGATCAAATGTCGAAGCCAAAGCGGTCCGATCATTCCTGCTAATATGCTCGACAGGCAGGGAGTTGGGCCGCAAAAAGTTTCTGTCGCATGAGTGAAAAGCCGTTGCCAGATGTGAAGTGTCCCAAATGCCAGAAGCGCGGGCCCTGGCTCGCGGGGAAGTACGGGCCGTTTTGCTCGAATCGCTGCCGCTTGCTTGACTTGGGCCAATGGCTGGATGAAGAGCACAAAGTTTCCGAGCCATTGAAGCCGGAACACTTCAAGGATTACGAAGAGCTGCCGCCGGGCGAGTATCTGGACAAGCCGGAGGGAACATAGACGGTTTGTTCTTCGGTCATTTCGCGCCGTTCCTAAAATAGCTGGTATCGCCGCTTGATTCCGCCACGATTCAGGCGTAGTAAAAACCTAGCGACAGCCCCGGCTGGTTTACCCGATACCAGCGCGAGAGTGCCGTGAAGCCCGATATGCCGGAGCAAACATCACAGGCCAGCCCCGCGAGCGCCTCCCCGCGCTTTGGTTCCCGGCTGTCGCGTTGGCTCATCCTGGTTTCCCTCCTAATCACTACGGCAGTCGTCACTTTTGCCCAGCGATCAGGAAATCGTTTTCGTCCCTCGGAAAACCGCGTTGATTCCCGCAATGGCGTGCCGGAATGGGCGGTGGACAAGGAGCTGTCCAAAGACATCTTCACGTTTGTGCGCATCCAGTATGCCTCGACCGGTGGGCGCTATGGCTATGGCGGTTATGGGGGGCGGCGCTGGACGACGGATTGGCCCGATGCGGAGCTGAACCTTTCCTATCGCTTGCAAGAGATGACTTCGCTCAAGGTGAATCCCAATCCCTTGACCATGGAGATCACCAATCCGGACCTGCTGAACTATCCATTCTGTTACATCGTGGAACCGGGCGCTTTGCAATTCAGCGAAGAAGAGGTGATCACGTTACGGAAATATCTGCTCAATGGCGGGTTCCTCATGGTGGATGATTTCTGGGGCGAGGCCGAATGGGAGAATTTCTATTACGAGATCAAGCGGGTGTTTCCGGACCGCGAACCGGTGGATGTCCCCATGGAACATCCGATTTTCCATTGCGTCTTCGATCTTAAACTGGAGAAGAACAACATGCAGGTGCCCAATGTGGGGACCGGCACGGAAAGCCAATATACCGGTGTCACCTGGGAACGCCAAGATGCCCGGGAAGTTCATTTCCGCGCCATCTCGGATGACAAGGGCCGCATGATGGTGATGATCTGCCATAACACCGACAATGGCGACGGCTGGGAGCGTGAAGGCGAAAACGAATACTACTTCCGGGAGTTCTCGGAAAAGAAGGCCTTCCCGCTGGGTATCAATATCATTTTCTACGCGATGACGCACTGAGTTCTTGCGCCCTAAGAATGGAACTCCAACCACACGAACAAGGGCGGGCGGCGCGGTGTCAGTTTTCAAAACATTTCACGACCACTGGTGTTTTATCCGTGGGTGAAGCAGCCAT
>JAJNBN010000367.1 GCA_021156225.1 Verrucomicrobiota bacterium
CTCGATCTTCGCCACATCATCCTTCGGCCCATCTCGTATCACGCGTTCAGCCAAAGCCTGGGCGAGTTCGTAATACGCCTGATCATTCAATAGCGTCAATGCTTGCAACGGTGTATTGGAACGTGGCCGCCGTGTGCACGCGCTGAAACCATCCGGCGCATCGAACACCATCAGTGCCGGGTTCGGCGTGGCTCGCCAGAAGAAAGTATACATCCCGCGACGATACCGGTCCTCGCCCGTGCTGGGTATCCACTCACGCTTCATCTGGCCCAAAGACATCACGCCATCTGGCTGCGGCGGGAATACACTCGGTCCGCCCACCTTGCGCGTGAGCAAACCACTCGCTGACAGCGCCGAGTCCCGCACCAGTTCCGCCTCCAGCCGCAAACGATTCTGCCGCGCCAGCAACTTGTTCGTCGGGTCCACCGTTTCCAGATCTTTGCGCACATTGGATGATTGACGATACGTCGCCGAGTTCACGATCAGTTCATGGATATGTTTCTGGCTCCACCCGTGCTCCATGAATTCCACCGCCAGCCAGTCGAGCAGCTCCTGATTCTTGGGCAACGCACCTTGCGAACCGAAATCATTCTCCGTCTCCACGATACCGCTGCCGAAATACACCTGCCAGATGCGATTCACCGTCACCCGCGCCGTCAACGGGTTTTGCTTGTCCACCAGCCAGCGCGCCAGATCGAGTCGGTTGGGCTTCTCCGCCTTCAACGGATGCAACACCTTCAACACTCCTGGCATCATCTTATCTGCCGGACGCGTGAAATCACCTTTGATGAACAGGAACGTATCCCGCGGCTCCTTGCGTTCTTGCATCACCAGTGCCGTCGTGACGCTGGGTAGCGATTTTTTCAGCTTCGCCGCATCCGCCTGCATCTTTTTATAATCCGAGTTTTCGGCCAGCCTCGCCTCCACCAGCAATTTCTTCTGTGCCGCCGTGCGCTGTTCGGCCGGCAGTTCCAGCACCTTCAGCACCTCAGGTTTCAATTTCTTCCGCGCTGACTCGTCCAATCCCCCTTCCCATTCCGACAGCTTGCTCTCGGTTGTCTTGGCCATCGCCGCCACCTCCGCCTCCAGCCGTTTCACCTTGTCGCGATGCTCGGCCAGCTTCTGTTCATCTTCCGGCGTCGCCACGTTCAGCGTCGGTTCCTCCGCGTTGTTCAGAAACGCGAACATCTGGTAATACTCCTTGTGCGAGATGGGATCGAACTTGTGATCATGACATTGCGCGCAACCCACCGTGAGCCCCAGAAACACCGTACTCGTCGTCGCCACCCGATCAAAGATGGACTCGATACGGAACTGCTCCTTGTCGATGCCGCCTTCCTGGTTGATCTGCGTATTACGATGAAACCCCGTCGCGATTTTCTGTTCCGCAGTCGCATTCGGCAGCATGTCCCCCGCCAGTTGTTCGATAGTGAACTGGTCGAACGGCATATCACTGTTCAACGCGTTGATCACCCAATCGCGATACCGCCACATCTGGCGCGGCGCATCGATGCTGTAACCGTTGGAATCACCATACCGCGCCCCATCCAGCCAATGCCGCGCCCAGCGCTCGCCGAAATGCGGCGTGGCGATCAATTGCTTCACCCACGCCTCGTAGGCCAGCCCGCTCTTATTCGCTGAATAGGTATCCACCTCGCTCAACGTCGGCGGCAACCCCATTCTTGTCTTTCACTGATGGAATGGCCGGACGCTGCGGCACTTGATACGCCCAATGCGCCTTGGCGGACGCATACATATCCTGCGGCGCATCGTTCGCCGGGGCTACCGCCCCTTCATCAATCCACTTCGCGATCGTCGCGATATCCGCTTCTGAAAGCGGGGACATCTTCAGCGGCATCTGCTTCAGTTCCGGCGCGATACCGCGCACTGCCTGGATCAACCGGCTCTCACTGCTCTTTCCGGGCACAATGGCCGGACCACGCTCGCCGCCCTTCAGCGCAAACGCCACCGTATCCAGCCGCATCTCGGATTTCTGCTCCGCTGCGCCGTGGCATTTGTAGCAATTACGCGCGAGGATGGGTTTCACCTCTTTCACATAATCCACCGCCGCGCTCGCCGACATTACGCCCGCGACCAGCAAGATCAGACCGGCAATGATGCCATTTCTTACCATGTTTAAAAAATTAGGTTGTACCGCCCCAATATAACCAATCCACGTAAAAGGAACATGCAAAATCCCGCCAACCCGATGTGTCATTCTGTAGCCCCTGTTTCCCGCCTCCCACTCTTTGCTGTTTCTCATTTTCCGCCCTTCCGCTTTCTTCAGTTTCTGTCCCGCTTCAACTTTTCTGCCTCCCACTCTACCTAGGGACCTAGGACATCCGCTGTCCTAGGTCCCTTTTTTTTGAAATCATTCTTAAAACCCACAACCAATTTAACCTGAATGACTTACAACTAAAAAATCCTCAAGAATCTGAAAAGTCGCAAAAAAGAGTCCCTCGGATCATGAGTTACCTGCCCGTCTCGCCCAGTACACGTTTCATCCCTCTCGCCCGCATCGGAACCATGAGCGTAGAGGGATGAAAAACTTTGGCGACTTTCGTCAGACTTATTTGAACATCTTGTTCTTCGGATCGCCCCCGCTCAGCACATAGGCCGCGAGATCAAGTATCTCCTCCTCCGTGAGCATGTTCAGCAATCCCTCCGGCATCGGCGACACCTTGGAATGCTCCATCTTCACCACCTGCTTGCGATCCACGCCGATGCGCTGGTTCGGGTCCGTGAGATCTGTGTTCACCTGCACGGTATCGCCGTTCAGGTTCACGATGATGCCAGAGATGGTATCGCCATCCGCTTTCGTGAGCACCACCGGCACGAACTGCTCGTTGATCTCCTTGCTCGGATCGATGATCTGCTCCAGGAAATCCCGCGTATTGTAGCGCCCGCCCGCACCCGTCAGGTCCGGACCAGTCATGCCGCCTTCGTTGCCGAAGCGATGACACGCAAAGCACGCCCCCGCCCCGAACATCTTGCGGCCGTTCTCGAAATTGCGGCCCTTGAGTTCCTTGCTCGCCAGCGCCGTCACATCCTTCATCGACCACTCTTTCACCATGCTGCGACCGGCAAACGCCTCGGCCAATGCTTCCAGCGGCGATTTCTTCACCGGCTTCTTCGCCAGCACATCCGCCAGCGCGACTTTCTCTTCCGCGCTCAACGTCGCCTCGGAATCATTACGGATGAATTCGATGAACTTCTCGAAACTCGCCCCGCCGCGATAATTCGCCGCGCGCAGGAACCAGTTGAACTGCTCCGTGCGCAGCTCCTTGGTCCAGCCCGCCTTCAGCATGCGCAAGGACCGCGCATACTCCATCTGCTCTTCCTGGCCGGGAGCCGATTTGATCGCCGCCATGCCCTTCGCCGCGATGGTCGGTGACTGCACCGCCACCAGCGTCTCGCACAGCATCCAGTTGAGCGGGAAATTCTCCGCCGGGAACAGCGGGTCCAGCTTCGCGATGATGCGCTGCGTCGTGGCCGTGTCCGGCTGGCCGAAACGCACGAGACAGATCTCATAGGTACGAAGCATTGTCAGCCGTTGCTCCTGATTCAGTTTCTTCCATTCCAGCTTGTCCAGCGCGCCATAGATCTTCGCCGCGATGGCCATATCCACCGGCGGATCGGTCGGCTTGCGGTGCTGCGGGTCGATGCCCGTGATGCGTGCCAGTCCCATCAACGCCTCCACCTGCTTGCCCGCGTTCTTCTCGCTCAAAGCCTTGTCCGCCCAAGCCGCATACGGCTGCCATTCCAGTGCTGTCCGTGCCGCCCAGCGCAGATACCGGTCACTGCTGTCCAGGTGCGGCCACGCCGCCGTAATGGCCTTCGGGTCCGCCTTGCCATGATACGCCTCCAGCGAATGCCGCACCGCCCGCGCCTTGGCCGCCGCAGAATCCCCTTTAGGTTTCACGGACGCAGTGGATTCACTGCCCGTGTAAGTCACGCGATAAAGCCCCGACTGCACCTTGCGTCCGCCGATGGCAAAATACATCGCCCCGTCCTGCGGATGGATGATCGCATCCGTCAGCGGCAGCGGCGCGCCGGAGATGAATTCCTCACGCGTGGCCGTGTAGCTGGAACCATCCGGCTTCAGATGCACCGCGTAGAGCTTGCCCCAGCTCCAGTCGAGGATGTAGAACGCCTCCTGATACTTCGCCGGAAACTTCGCGCCATAACCAAACGTCACTCCCGTCGGCGAGCCCGGTCCGATGTTCACCACCGCCCCGAGATTGTCCGCATACCACTCCGGCCGCTTGCCCGCGCCATTGCGCCAGCCGTATTCGCTGCCGCTGGTCACGTGATTCACGCGTGTGGGCCGGTACCAGGACGTGTTGAAATCATACTCCATGTCCGCGTCATACGTGAACAACTCGCCATCCCGATTGAACGCCCCGTCGAAGATGTTCCGGTAACCTGAGGAGTAAGCCTCAAAATCTTTTCCATCGAGCGACACGCGATAGATGATGCCGCCTGGTCCCAGCACCTCGCGCATGAACCCGCGCCCATCCGGCATGCGTGGCAGCACATGATCCTCACCCCACACCAGCGGCACGCGCGAAGAGCTGAACTGCGTCGGCTTCGTGCCGTTGCCCGTGATGAGGAAGAGCGATTTGTTATCCGGCGCGGGCACGATGGCATGCACGCCATGATCGCCGCGCGCCTGCATCTCCCGCAGCAACTCCACCTTGTCGAGCGTGTCATCGCCCTTGGACGACGTGATGCGATAAAGCCCGCTCGGGATCTTGTTCTCGTAATCGTTCACCGCCGCATAGAGCCCGTTATTGAACCAAAGCAGACCGTTCACCGCCCGGATGGCCGCCGGGATCTTCTCGATATTCGCCGCCTGTAAGGGCTGGCCTGGCGCGGGCGGCGCGAAACGATACAGCCCGCCGTATTGATCGCTCGCGATGATGCGTCCCTTCCCATCAGTGCACAGATTGACCCATGAACCTTCCTCCGCTGCTGGCACCGAGTAGAGCAGCTCCACCTGAAAATCCTTCATCGCCTTGATGCGCGAGATCGGCGTGGCCTTGTTCTCATTCACCGCCGGTCCGGCCGTTTGTCGGGGCGCGGCTTTCTTGGCCTTCTCCTTCTGTTTGGGGTCCGCCGCATTTTGGGCAGAGACGGTCAAAAGACCGAATGTCAGCGTCAGGGCAGCACACTTGAGCAAGATATTCATAGGACTTGGCGATGATTAGAGCAGAAGTCCCGCTAAGTGCAAACCGGGAGTCGATTCCGCATGAAAATAAACCCACCCCATACTCCGATTTTATCTGGCACCTTCTGACTGCCCATCCCGTCTGGCATGACCAACTCGTTTCCGGCGCCAACTATGAAAACCCCTCATGATGCGCTTATAGCGTCAATCCGATGGCCGCCACCTGTCGTTCTGGAAAACAGCACTACGCCCGGCGGTTTGACCCGGCCGGACGCGTCTCATGCTGTGGCCTCTGCATGAATTCTACATTTCGTTTCCCGATTCCTCAGGACGAGGCCACGCCACAAGATAGCCTATTTGCCAAGCGCTTTGGCGATGAAGAAAATCAGGATTGCTCCGCCGATGCCGCCACCCAGAATCAAATAAAGCAATGACCAGCCAGCAGCTCCGAATAAGGGTATTAAGATTAATGTGCTCATACCCCCATCTGTAGCCTAACCAATGCCAGCTCCATTTCTGGGCAAAAACGCCAATAATTATACGCTTTTCTACCAAATCCATGAAAATCGCGCATGCGCTTTACCCACTCCAGCGTGCGCGATGCACAACTTTTCTGGAGCGTGCCCGTCCTCGGGCACAGCAACTCCCGCCAACCAGCCGGCTCGAATCTAGCCGAAAAGGAAAATGTATTACGTAAGCCCTCCCCTCCTTTTGCTTGAGCTACACCCCCAACCATGCAAAATATACCCCATCCAATATGAAAACGAAGGCATCTTCTTCCCCCATCACCCGGCGTACCTTTCTCCGGAATGGCGCCATCATCACCACCGGCTTGGCCGCGCTCTCCTGGTCTGCCCGCGCGCAAACGAACAAGAACAGCAAACTGCGCCTCTACCAGATCGGCGTCGGTGGCATCGGCGCTCTCCAACGCCGCGGCTTGAAGGATCATCCCACCGTCGAATGGGCTGGCTTCTGCGATGTGGACCAGCGCGAACTCGATAAGATCCAAAAGGAATTCCCGAACGCCTGGACCCTAAAAGACTACCGCGAAGGCTTCTCCAAACACATGGCCAATTTCGATGCCGTGATCGTGGACACTCCCGATTT
>JAJNBN010000368.1 GCA_021156225.1 Verrucomicrobiota bacterium
GGTCGCCCAAGGCCCTTGCTTCAGGCGCTCGCGGAGTTCCGGACGCGCCTGCTCGGTGGCTGGTTGCAGCGCACAGGTCACGATCACGACTTGAGGAGCGATGGCCGCGAGCAGATCATCCATCAGCGGTTCCTCCTTCGCGGGAATACCCGTTACGACGATGTCTGCGCGCAAATCCTGATGACGCTCCAACAAAACCCGCTGGCCCGAACGCCCGAGATCCGAAAGCAACAACACGCGCACGCCACGAATCTCGCCGCGCAAGACCACGGCATTGTCATCACCGGAAGGGAACTTGTCCGTGGCGGCGGGATGCAAGACCTCCCATGGGCCGAGGCGGCTGCCGTTCGTGATGATGAGATGCTCGTGACTGTTGGTGCTCCATTCCCTCACCAGATCGCGGTAACCGGGCGAGCGGGAGGTTACGGGACTGGTGATGAGCCGGGTCACATCGTAGTCCTTGATCAGCAGAGGAGCACCACCTACATGGCGCACATCCCCGTGCGTGACCAGCAGTTGGGGCATGCTGCGTCGCGCGCGGCTTTGAAGATAGGTGTTCAGCGCGTTTTCATAGCCAGCGTCACTTCCGGCATCGATGATCAAAGAAGGAAAATGCCGCCCGCCCTCGAAGACATGCGCGTCGCCACCATTCACATCGAGGACGGTGAGGCGGATGCTCTCGCGTTGCGTCTGCCAGCCCACACCTAACAGGCTGATCAACGTCACCCCTGCTACGGCGGCCAGTCGCCAGCGCCACGGTGATTTCCACTGCACGGCGAACAGGCTGAGCACCAGCGTGTAGAAGCTGAGGAAGATGCCGGGACCAGGTTTTATCACCGGCCACCAGGCGGCCGGCAGCTCAGCGAACCAGATGCTGCTCGCCACCATCCATTTCATGAGGAGCCAGGCGGCGAGATTGAACAATTCGGCGATCGGCGGACACCACGCGAGCAGGAGTGAGCCGAAGGAACTCATCAACGCCAGACTGCTCAAGGGCACCAAGACCAGATTCGCCAGCAAGGACACCGGCGTGATCATCTTGAAATAATACGCGATGAGCGGGAGCGAACCGAGCCACGCGGCGAAGGAGGTGACCGCGTTCATCGTGATCCAGCGCACGGGTTCATCGAACCAGCGTTGCCAGCGCGGTCGCAGTTCCTCGGGCAGCAAGGGATCGGGACGGAAGATGCGCTTTCGCCACTCTTCCACGGGCGGTATTAAGAGGCCCATGCTGAGCACCACCATGAAGGAAAGCTGGAAGCCGGGCTGGAACAGTTGCTGCGGATCCCAAACCAGAATTATCGCGGCAGCGGCGGCCAGCGAGTTCAACATGTTGCTCGGCCGTTCCAGCATCCAACCCGCGCCGATGACGCTCATCATGATCGCGGACCGCACGGCCGAAGCCTGCCAGCCGGTCGCCGCCGTGTAGAACCAGAGCAAGGGGATGAGCACCGCGCCACAAACACGTCGCGGCACGCCGACTCCATGCAAGAGCGCCACCAGCATCACCGCGATCAGCGCCACGTGTAAGCCGCTGATGGCAAAAACATGCAAGGTCCCTGATTGCATGAAAGGCTTGGCCACGTCATCCATCAGGCCCGCCTTCCAGCCCAGGCCCATGGCTTGCAGCAACATCACGTTTTGATCACCCGGCGGCAGATTGCCTTGGAATTCCACCATGGCCCAATCGCGGAAACGGTCGGATAATGGCGCAGCTTTCCGGCTTCCGTTTTCGGCCAGGTGCCAGTCTTCCAAGCCGCGCGTGTGCATCTGGAAGTGGATGTCTTGGTGAGCCAGATATTCCCGGAAGTCCAACATGTCCGGAGTAGAGGGCGGTTCTGGAACTCCAAGGTTTCCCTTCACCTGCACCTGCCTGCCCCGATGCAGTTCCAAGGGTGGAGCCGCCGGAGTTTGCACAAAGACTCTGCCCTCAGCCGGTTTCCACTCGCCTTTGAGCTGGATACGCTGGACATCGATGAGACTGCTGAAGCGGCTTTCGGTGCCCCGCTTGGTTTCCACAAACCGTTCGCGCGGAGCCTCGGCCAAGGTGCCTTCGATGGTGGCCAGGTGAGACTCAGGAGTGAGCACAACGTGCAAATCCCGTGCGGAGAAAACTTCCTTGTCCCCCAGCAGGTCGACCCAGCCACCGAGGAAAAGGAGCGTGCCCAAGGCGATGGATCGCGCGTGTTTTTTCCAAACACAAACGAAGGTGAGACCGGCCGCCAGCGCTGCCACCGCCGCCCAATGGACGCCGAGGACATCGCCTGCGACGATGCCTGCTGCCAGGCACAAAACTACCGGTGCCAAGGGCCACTTCAAGGGTTCGGCCTCCTCATCATTATCAGGACACGGCCAAGAGGGCGCGTGCTTCAAAAAACAAATGAACGGAAAGGAATGGGCTGGCAAGTCTGGTTTTACCGGCGGAGGATAAGAAAGAGCGAACCAAAGCAGGGTGAAGGACGTAATACCTTATCGAAATAGAATCTATGAAGACTCGATTGATGGTGTTTGGTTGCGTGGTGATGGCGTTGACGGCTTTTGCGCAACCGGTTCCCAAGCAAGGCACACCCGCTGCCCCACGCGTACCCGAAGGCGTGAAGGCGCATCGCGATGTGGCTTACGTGACCACCGATGCCCATGAACGTCACAAGCTGGACCTCTACGTTCCCGAAAAATCCGATGGCCCGCTGCCACTAATCATCTGGGTGCATGGCGGTGGCTGGCAGAATGGTTCGAAGGATGGTTGCCCGCCCTTGCGCGACGGCTACACGGCGCGCGGGTATGCGGTGGCCAGCATCAACTATCGTCTGAGCGGGCACGCGACATTTCCCGCGCAGATCGAGGATTGCAAGGCGGCCATCCGCTGGCTGCGGGCCAATGCCAAGCAATACAATCTGGATACGAAACGCTTCGGTGTCTGGGGCGGTTCCGCTGGCGGGCATCTCGTGGCGTTGCTCGGAACCAGTGGCGATGTGAAGGAATTCGACAAGGGGGCGAACCTCGACCAGTCCAGCCGCGTGCAGGCGGTTTGCGATTACTTTGGACCGACAGACTTTGTAGTGTTCGTGAGCACGCCAAAGTATGAGAGCCATGCGACGGCAGCGGCGCCCGAGGCCAAGCTGATCGGCGGTGCGGTGCTGGAGAACAAGGACAAGGCGGCGAAGGTGAATCCCATCACGTATGTAAGTGCGGATGATCCGCCGTTCCTAATCGTGCACGGGGACAAGGATGGCACGGTGCCGCTCAACCAAAGCGAGTTGCTCTTCGCCGCGCTGAAGAAGAATGGCACGCAGGTGCATTTCCATACCATCCGCGGGGCGGGCCATGGAGGAGCAGGTTTCAATGCGCCCGAAGTGACGAAGCAGGTGGAGGCGTTCTTCGAGAAGTTCCTGAAGGGCGCGAGCAAAGATATTGCCAAGCCGCAAGCCACCACATCGGAAAGCACTACAACGGAGACGAAGCAGGCACCGGCGGCTCCCGTTGCACCAGCGGCAAAAGGAGGCGCCCAAGGTAACCGGCCGAACTTCGAGCAAGTGCTCGCGCGGGATGATGCGAACAAGGATGGGAAGATCTCAAAAGAGGAGTTTCGTGGTCCACCGGCCATCTTTCAGCGATTGGACCGGAATGAGGATGGTTTTCTGAGCAAGGAAGAGCATGAAGTTCTGCAACAACGTCTGGGACAACCGAATGCACCGGCCAAAAGCAAGGAAGCAGTGCCGAGTTCCGAGAAAAAGGCCGCTGCGGCTGATGCTCCCAAGGTGAGTGGCATCAAGGATTTTAAATTGGACGGACAACAATGGACGTGCGTGGCGGACGGACAGGCGATGCAAGGCATCTTGGTGAAACCGGAGGGCAAAGGCCCATTCCCGGCCATGCTCATCAGCCACGGGCTGGGCGGGAATGCACGGCAGTTCGCCCTGCCGAAGGCCCGGGATTTCGCGAAGCTGGGATTCGTCTGCATCGCCACGGATTACACCCATTCCGAGGCGCGTGGCGACCGGAGCACATTTGGTTCGAGCGATGAGAACGTGCGTCGCGCCAAGGCATGTCTGGCCATCCTCAAAACGTTACCCGAAGTGGATGCCCAACGCATCGTGGCGTACGGAAATAGTATGGGTGCGTTCCTCACCATCCGTCTGGGGGCCGATGCCGCGGATACGTTGAAAGCGTGTGCGATCACCGCAGGGGGTCTGGCGTTGGCGACAGGTTTTCCGGCGCCTTCCGAAGAAGTCGCAGCGAAGGTGAAGGTGCCGATGCTCATCCTGCACGGCAGCACGGATACGACAGTGCGCCCGGAGCAATCTGAAGCGCTCAAGAAAGCGCTCGATGCAGCGAAGGTGCCGAATGAACGGAAGGTGTTCGAAGGCGTGGCGCATAATCTGCACTTGGCGAAGGCGGAAGAAGTGAACGGATTGATCAAGGGGTGGTTTGAGAAGTATGGGGTGCTAGGGAAATAAGCGACAGGAAGCAAACCGCCTGAAGGCGGAACTCTGGCTGGGGAAGTGATTTTTTATGAAATTTTGTCTCCATGGAGCTCACCGGCCGCACTGAAGGCTAACAGCAGTAGAAAAAAGATGTCATGCTGGCGGCATGATGAAGTCGGAAAGCAGACAGGAAGGAGGGGGCGCTAGCCGGAAAGTTTATGTCGAACCGGCGCGGGTGCC
>JAJNBN010000369.1 GCA_021156225.1 Verrucomicrobiota bacterium
GCTTCCCGCTCTCACTGGTAAAACGAAAAATCCCATCCGTGAAGCCACCGTGCATCACTCCATCAACGGCTCCTTCGCCATCCGCCAAGGCGAATGGAAACTCTGCCTCACACCCGATTCCGGCGGCTGGAGTGCTCCCCGCCCCAATCGCGATGACGCCTCAGGCCTGCCGCTCATCCAGCTCTACAACCTCACCAGCGACATCGGTGAACAAAAGAACGTGCAAGCGGAGCATCCCGAAATCGTCGCCAAGCTGACGAAGCTGCTGGAGAAATACGTCGCCGAAGGCCGCAGCACCCCCGGCAAACCGCAAGCGAACAACGGTGAAGTGATCATTCAGAAGAAAGCCACGCCTGTTGCCGCCGGGAAGAAAAAGAAACAGTAAGAGGCGAATCTGTTTTCCTCAAATAGCTACTT
Source organism: Verrucomicrobiota bacterium (assembly GCA_021156225.1). Lineage (GTDB taxonomy): Bacteria > Verrucomicrobiota > Verrucomicrobiia > Limisphaerales > JAEYXS01 > JAEYXS01. The sequence continues at coordinate 418 of JAJNBN010000369.1, forward strand.
TTTCACTGGCCGATTCAGCCGCACCACAAACACCACATAGCTCTCATCCTGCGATTGCCAGACCGGCTGCAGCAACCCCGGCTGCACCGTTTCCATCCGGCTGAATACTGTCCGCGCCATCCCCGCTTCGCTGATCATCACCAGCGGCACCTTGATCTCCTTCTGCGGCACCTTGCCCGAAAGAATCTCCACGCCCGTGTCGTAAAGCAGGTTCCGATTCGCCGTGTGCGCCCACAGTTCCGAGCTGGGTAAAGCCGCATTGGATGCCGGTCGGCGGCAGAAATACGCCGCTTCCACCTTGTCCGCTAACACCTGCGTATCCGGAGGTGTATTCTGCTGCACCCACGCATAAGCCTCCAGTGCCGCCGGTTGCACCACCGGCTGCATGTAGCTCGCGTAGAGCCAATGGTTGAATCCTGCGAAAACCAAGATCACCGCCATCAGCACCCGCCTCCCGCAGCCCAACATGTCTTGCAGCGACATCAGAAATATCCCGCCAAAAACGGATAACGGCACCACCGCATCCGTCAGGAAACGCGCTGGTGTAGCTGGCGCAAAACTCTCCCCATAAAGGATCGGTGTGATCAGCCGCGCTCCATACTCAAAGAGGCCAAAGCAGACCAGCATCACGCCCGTCATCCACAGGAAAAACGGATCAAGCGCAAACTGTTGCTGCCGCTTCCGAAAAATCCAAAAGCCCAGCATCGCAAAGATCACAAAAGGCGGCCCCACGGAATTGAGGATGAAACTCGGCGTGTGCAGTTCCTCCCGATATTTGAAGAACCCCGTCTCCACCATGCTGTAACCGCGCGGATCGTGAAAATAATGGTAAAGCCCGCCAATGATCATGCTGGGCACCGCCGCCTTCAGCAACGCCATCGTCCGCTCCCTTTCCTTCGTCATCAAACAGCGCACGCCAAACCCGGCGAATACCGCGATCGCCACCAGTAACGCATGCTCATGCACCAGGCAGATGCTGATGAAAAATAATGACAGCAGCAGGGGCAGCTTGTTATCCGGCATCCACGAAAAGAAAACGCTCACCGCTCCCAACATCAGATAGACTCCCAGCAGATTCGGCAGCCCGCCCCACGCGTAATAGCCCACGCTCCCCGCGATCGCCAGCAGCCCATACACCGCCATGCTGAATAGTGCGAGGTCCCGATTCCCCGACACTTCCTTCGTCAAAGCATACAGTTGCAGGCACGTCAGCAGACTAACCCAGACCAGCACGATATTGAACACCAGATGCGGCGCCACTCCGGTCATTTTGGTGACCAACGCCACGAGCAGATGCGAGCCGGTGGGATAGCGCAGCGGAATGCTCTCATACGGCATCCAGTTAAAGACATGTCCATCCTTCGTGAGCATCTCCTGGATCAGCAACAAGTGAGCATACGGATCCCATCCCCGTGGATACGGCTCAAAGAACGTGGGCAAGAAGCGTAATGCCGCCGTGACCGCCAGAATGCCCAGCAACCACTTTGTGTGCTCCTGATCCACCGAGAAGACCTCCTTCAAACCGGCTCGCTTGGAAAACCAATACGCCACACTGCCCAGCATCAGTAATATCCACGCATACACCACCACCTTGAGACTGATGAACGCCAGCAGATAAACACCCAACACTGCCACGCCGAACCCGAAGCAAATGCCCTTTGACAGATTCTCCCACGCAGAATCCCGCTTCGTCCAGACCTGCCACCATGTGAATCCCGGCAGCGCCAGACCGGCCAAGGCCAGTGCCACCAGCAGAATATTTCCCATACCTTGCTGCTCTTCCGTCAGTCGGAAGAATCTATGAGTTCAACGATTGACGGCGTCCTGAAAAAAGAACAGGCAATTTTCGTCCACCGCTGGTATCACCACCATCACACAGCCGCCTTCTTCCACGGCCCCGTGATCGCCAGCGTCATGCCCGCCTTCTGGATATTCACGAACAGCGTCGTGCCATCCGGCGAGAACGTCACTCCGGCGAACTCTGAGATCGTGTAAGGGTTATGTCCCAGCTTGTAGATTTCACCCTGCGGCGTCACACCGACCAGGAATTGGTCCTCTTTCCCGTCTTCACAGATCACCAGATCGCCCCACGGTGAAACCGTCAGGTTGTCCGCATTATCCACCAGCGCATCATCGTTCGGCTCGATGAACAGCTCTACCTCACCCGGCGCTTCTTTCTCCCGCGCACTGCCTTCATACGGACTTGGACGATAGCGCCAGATCTGTCCCTTCTGATTTTTCCCGCCACTGGTGCAGGCAAAATAGATCTCCCCATTCCCATACCACATGCCCTCGCCACGCGCGAAACGCGCCGCTCCAGCCGTGAACCCGCGATACCGAAGATCATCCGCCCGTCCATCCACATTCTCGATATCCACCCAGCTCACCGCAAAACGCTTGCCCGGAGCCACCGTGGCCGTCTTCCAGTTCCGCGTATCGATGCTCTTCTGCTCCACGAACACCAGCGCTTGCAACTTGCCACCCTTGGCGAACTTGCCTGCTTCTGTCGGAATGAACCGATAAATCAAACTATCCGGCCGATCTTCTGTCTCATACACAATGCCCGATTTCGGATCCACCGCGACGGCCTCGTGATTGAACCGTCCCATCGCCTTCAGCGGCACTGGGTCCGCTAGCATCGGCGTGACGGAAGCCGGCACTTCGAAGTTGAACCCATGATTCTTGTCCAGGTCCACTCCCGCCAGCTCCACGGACTCCTCACAAGTGATCCATGAATTCCAAGGCGTAGGGCCGCCGGCACAATTACGCACCGTTCCTGTGAGACTAAGATACTGGCTCACGACGGCTTGCGTTCGTGTGTTGAAAACGATGGTGCTCGTCCCGCCCTGACACGGCTTGCCTTTGCGACCCGCATCGTAGAACTGCTCATCCTTCAGCTTGCTCCGTAGTTTGAAATCCTTGCCAAATGCACCCGCGGCCCCACCGGAAGTCGTGCCCACCTCATGATTGCGGATGAGGATGGTCAGACCATTCGGCCCCGCGAACGTCGCCATGCCATCCGGCGCCGAGGGCACCAGCAAGCCATCCGTCATCGAATCGCCCGTGCGCGAAATGATGGAATATTTGAACCCCTTGGGCAGATCGAGGATCTTATCTGGATCCGGTCGCAACGCCCCATAGCCCACCTTCTTGGCGGATGACTTGGAAGCCGTGCTGCATCCGGTGGCGAACATCTGCAAACCGGCGAAGCCCACGGCATACGCGGCTGCGGTTTGGAGGAACTGACGTCGTGAAGCGGTTTTGTTCATGTGTTTTTCCTTAGCTGCGCCAGACCAACACCTTGTCTTTGCCGTTATCCGCAAAAGACTCGTTGAAAGCATTCAATCGCACCGTCATCTGTTTTGCCGTCACGGATGCCTCTACCCAACCGTTCGTCATCGCTTGGTTAAAAACATACGCTACTGCCGGCAGGTTGATCTGGTGAATGCCGCTTTCATGCTGCTCCACCTTCCAAGTATGCGAGTGACCGTAGAAGAGCGCCTTCACTTGTTTACGCGGTGCGAGTATTTCCCAGAGCTTCGCCGTGTCGGTCAGTCCCGTCGGCTTATCTTTCAGGTCGGGATTGTGGTGCATCATCACAATCGCCGGCTTGTCTTTCCGCGCATCCAATTCATTTGCCAGCCAGGCGAGTTGAACTTCGCCTAACCGCCCCGGCGTCTTGTTCACCACGTCCAGCGTATCCAGCAAGAACCAGTTCACTTCCTTGCCCGCTACGATGCTCACCTGTTTGTCCGTCACCACGGCCTTTTGCTCTCCGGCTTCTTTCAAGCCTTTACGGATGTTCTCGCGATGATCGTGATTGCCCAGCGTGACATGCACCGGCAGACCTGCCTGACGCAACGGGTCAATCAACTGCGTGAACGTCGCGTAATCCGCCGCTTCGCCAGTGTTGTAGGCGCAATCGCCATTCACAAATACGCCCTTGGCTCCTTTGCCTTTGGCCAACGCAGCTCTGACGGCGCGCTCCAGATTCTCAGTCATGTTCACCCCACGTGCCATCGTGGCCTTATCCGCCGCCACATGCGGATCGGAGAATAATAGCCATTGCTCTGACCCGGCTTCTGCAGCAGACAACTGAACAGCACTGTGAACGGCTGCTATGCCACCAGCCAGGCTGGCAAGAAAGCGGCGACGAGAATGTGGCGGCAAATGAAGCGGCATAGTTCTTATTGTTTCGCTTTCTTCTTTCCTTGGCCAGCACCACCCGCCTGCT
>JAJNBN010000370.1 GCA_021156225.1 Verrucomicrobiota bacterium
GCCGCAGCTCTGATTGTATGCTGAAGCCCGTGGCGGTTTATCCTGATACGACGCGCAAGAATGGTGTGCTCGTGATGTGCGAAGTCATGCAACCGGACGGCAAGACGCCGCACGCCTCCAATGCGCGCGCGACGATTCTGGATGACCCGGGTGCTTGGTTCGGCTTCGAACAGGAATATTTCCTCTATCAAGATGGTGTCCCGCTGGGCTTCCCGCCGGGTGGTGGTTTCCCGCCGCCGCAGGGTGAGTACTACACGGGCGTGGGCTACAAGAACGTGGGCGACATCGCCCGCAAGATCGTGGAAGAGCATCTCGACCTTTGCTTGGATGCCGGCATCAATCACGAAGGAATCAACGCCGAAGTGGCGAAGGGCCAGTGGGAATTCCAGATCTTCGGTAAGGGCTCCAAGAGCGCTGCTGACCAGATGTGGGTCGCCCGTTACATCCTCCTGCGCCTGTGCGAACAGTACGGCGTGGACGTGAACTGGCACTGCAAACCGCTGGGCAAAGACGTGGACTGGAACGGTTCCGGCATGCACTCCAACTTCTCCACCACGCACATGCGCGAAGTGGGCGGTAAGGAATACTTCGAATCTCTCATGGCGGCGTTCGACAAATACAAGAACGAGCACATCGCCGTTTACGGCCCGGACAACCATCTGCGCTTGACCGGTCTGCATGAAACGCAGTCCATCGACAAGTTTAACTACGGCGTCGCGAATCGTGGCGCGTCCATCCGTGTGCCGCACAGCTTCGTGAACAACGGCTACAAGGGTTACTTGGAAGACCGCCGTCCGAACTCGCAGGGTGATCCGTACCAGATCGCCAGCCGCATCCTGCAGACGATCGCCACGGTGCCGACGAAGTAATTCGTCTCCGTAAAGATTCAAGAACGGCGCGGAATGAATTCCGCGCCGTTTTCTTTTGTCTGCCAGCCCGCCAAGATTCTCAAAATCCGCCATTGCTCCCGAAAACGGGTTTTCGCAATATCTGCGGCCTATGTCGAGTGGTCGCAAACAGTATCCGTTCGATCTGATCGAACCGAAGTGGCAGCAGAAGTGGGACGCCGAGCAGACGTTCCGTGCGTGGAACCCGGGCGAGACCGTGCCGGCCAAGCATCCTTTTGGCCTGCGCCATGGTCTGGCAGGCAAGGTGGCTGAGCGTAGCGCATTGCCGCCGAAGTTCTATATCCTCGACATGTTTCCGTATCCGTCGGGTGCCGGTCTGCACGTGGGGCATCCGGAAGGTTATACGGCCACGGATATCTTGGCGCGCTATCGGCGCTCGCAGGGCTTGAACGTGTTGCACCCGATGGGCTGGGATGCGTTCGGTCTGCCGGCGGAGCAATACGCCATCAAGACGGGGCAGCATCCGCGCAAGACGACAGAGGAGAACATCGCGAATTTCAAGCGGCAGATCAAATCGCTCGGTTTCAGCTATGACTGGACGCGCGAAGTGGATACGACGGACCCGAAGTATTTCCAATGGACGCAATGGATCTTCCTCCAGCTCTACAATTCCTGGTTCAACCCGGAGACGAACAAGGCGGAGTCCATCGACACGCTGAAGTATCCGGCGGATTGCACCACGGAAGAGCAGAAACGCGCGTATCGCGATAACAAGCGGTTGGCTTATGTGAGTGAAGCGCCCGTGAACTGGTGCCCTGAACTCGGTACGGTCTTGGCGAATGAAGAGGTGGTGGATGGCAAGTCCGAGGTGGGCGGCTTCCCGGTCATCCGCAAGCCGATGCGGCAATGGATGCTGCGCATCACGGCGTATGCGGAGAAGTTGCTGAATGACTTGGATACCATCGACTGGACGGATTCGCTGAAGGAGATGCAGCGGAACTGGATCGGGCGGAGCGAGGGTGCGGAAGTGGATTTTCAAGTGGATGGCCATGCGGCGAAGATCCGCGTGTTCACGACGCGGCCGGATACGTTGTTTGGGGCAACCTACATGGTGCTCTCACCGGAGCATAAACTGGTGGGCGAAATCACGACTTCGGCGCAAGCCGCAGCAGTGAAGGAGTATCAACGCTTTGCCACGACGAAGAGTGATCTGGAACGCACGGAATTGGCGAAAGACAAGACCGGTGTGTGGACGGGTGCTAACGCCATCAATCCGGTGAATGGGGAGAAAATTCCCATTTGGATCGCGGATTATGTGCTCTCGACGTATGGTACGGGTGCGATCATGGCGGTGCCGGCGCATGATGAGCGGGATTTTGAATTCGCGAAGAAGTTCAATCTGCCCATCGTGCAAGTGGTGCAGCCGCCGGATGTGAAGACGGACTGGCGCGGATTCTTGGATGAAGGCACGGCAGTGAATTCATCAAATGCCGACATTGCGTTGAACGGTCTCTCCACGAAAGAAGCCAAGCGGAAGATTTCTGAATGGCTCGATGCGAAGGGGCTCGGCAAGAAGACGATCAATTACAAGTTACGTGACTGGTTGTTCAGCCGTCAGCGGTATTGGGGTGAGCCGTTCCCGATCATCTGGAAGAAGGATGCGAGCGGGAATCTGTATCATGAGGCGTTGACGGCGAGTGAGCTGCCGTTGCGTCCGCCGCAGTTGGAAGAATACAAGCCGACGTCTGATGGCCAGCCGCCGTTGGCGCGCGCGAAGGATTGGGTGAATCTGCCGGATGGTTCCATCCGTGAGACGAACACGATGCCGCAGTGGGGCGGGTCATGCTGGTATTATCTGCGCTATGCGGATGCGTTGAATGGCAAGGTGTTTGTCGGTCCGGATGCGGAATCCTACTGGATGGGCACGGGCAAGTTCCAAGGCGAGGTGAAGCCCGGTGTGGATCTTTACGTGGGCGGCACGGAGCACGCGGTGTTGCATCTGCTCTATGCGCGCTTCTGGCACAAGGTCTTGTTCGATCTCGGCCATGTGACGACGGCGGAGCCTTTCTACAAGCTCGTGAATCAGGGGCTGATCCTGGGTGAAATGGAGTTTACGGCTTTCAACTATGATGATGGCAATCCCTGCAGTTCAAATGAGTTGAAGAATGTTGAAGAAGAGGCCACCGCATCTGGTAAACGGCTGGTCGGCGTTCATAAGGCATCAGGAATAAAAATTGCAGGCAGGAGAATTGCAGAGAACGAAGTCGAGAAAGTAACAGGTGGATTCGCCCTGAAAACGGATAAGTCAATTTTGGTTGATGCCCGTTCATTCAAGATGTCCAAAGCACGCGGGAACGTTGTCAATCCTGATGAGATTGTGAACGACTTCGGTGCCGACTCATTGCGCCTCTACGAAATGTTCATGGGGCCTTTGCAGGAAACTAAACCTTGGAATACCGAGGGCGTGGAAGGTGTGTATCGCTTCCTCGGTCGTGTGTGGCGTATGTTCGTGGATGATGGTTCGGAGACGGCTTATGAGCAGGCGGAAGCGGTGGCGACACCGGAGACGCGCGGTGAGTTGCTGGATTTGATCATCCTCGATGGCGGGATCTTGGAAGCGGAGCCGACGAAGGAACAGTTGAAGGTCTTGCACACGTGCATCAAGAAGGTGACAGAAGACCTCGAAGGCATGCGTTTCAACACGGCCATCTCGGCGATGATGGTTTTCAGCAATGAAGCGAGCACCTGGCAGACGAAGCCGTTCTCGGTGATGAAGACGTTCCTGCAATTGCTCGCGCCGTTTGCGCCGCACTTGGCAGAGGAATTGTGGAGCCGGTTGCATTCAACTTTTGGGCACGTGGCGCCGTCATTGACGTATGCGGTGTGGCCGAAGTTTGATCCGGCTTTGCTGGTCGAGGACGAGGTGGAGATTCCTGTTCAAGTGAACGGCAAATTGCGTGACGTGATCAAGGTGCCAACAGCGGCTACGGAAGCGGAGATCGAAGCGTTTGCCTTGGCCACGGAAAAGATCAAAGCGGCGCTAGAAGGCAAGACGGTCAAAAAAGTTATCGTTCCAAAGAAAAAACTGGTCAATATTGTGGCTGTATAGCCGATTTGACTTGGGAAGCGGAACTGTGTTTGGCTTGACCCGACAGCAGAAGTGGATCGTGGCGATCACCGCCGGATTACTCTTGCTGGGGTGGATAGTGAAAACGTGGCGGCTGGCGGAACCCAAGCCAGCGCCAAGCGTTCAGACGGTGAAATAGCATCTATGCAACAGCGCAGCTTTGAAGAAGGCGTGGAACTGATCCTGGCAAAGGATACCCGTTATGATGCCGATGCGTATGACTTTTTGCGCGAGGCTCTGGACTTCACCCAGAAGTCCTTGGGTCGCGCGGACAAGGTGCGGCAACGTGAAGGGACCAGCACGGAGCAGGGGCATCACGTTTCCGGGCAGCAGTTGCTCAACGGCATCAAGGATTTCGCCATCCAACGGTATGGGCCGATGACATTCATGATGTTCGAGTCTTGGGGCGTGAAGAAGACGGATGATTTCGGCGAGATCGTCTTCAACATGGTCAGTGAAGGATTGCTCGGCAAAACGGAGAATGACAGCCGGGAGGACTTCAAGGGCGTGTATGATTTCGATGTCGCATTCCGTCAGCCTTATCTGCCCAAAGTGAAGCAATCGCCCACGCCGCCGGAGCAGACGAAGGATGTATAAGGCGGGTAAGCTTTGCTTAAGCTGATCCCAAGCCTGGCTAACAGGGCCAAAATTCTTATCGCTCAGAAG
>JAJNBN010000371.1 GCA_021156225.1 Verrucomicrobiota bacterium
CGGATCATACTCCTTGCTGCGCGGATACGGGTAACCCTTCTTCCCCTCCGCCGCGTTCAGTGAGGACATCCCGCTCATCGCCAGCAACGCGCTCGCGCCGCCGTAACCAAGCTGCTTCATGAACTCCCGCCGCCGCGTATAAACCTTCTCCAACGTCACGGCTTTTTCCGGGATATGCCAATCCGGTTTGATGATGATGTGAGCCATACTCTTATGATGCTTCAAAACTCATTTGATTCCACCCCATTTTTAAACCACCAATTGTTCTCACTCTCGCCGCCGTCATTCTAACTTTTCTATTCTTCATGCCCACACCTTAAAGGGGGGTGTAGGACATCCGCTGTCCTAGGTCCATTTGCCCTCACTTATTCCCAACCCCACCCAACTTGCTTTCCCTGAACGACTTCCGAAAAACCAACGACCAAAACTCAAAAAAACAAAAAAATATTCGCCCCGTACCTCCTTTTTCTGTGCTCTCTGAGTTCTTGGCCGTTAGAGCGTTTTTCCGCTGCCACCCTTGCCTTCCCGTTTCAAATCGCCCACCCTCCTGCTCACCAAGGAAATAGCCCATGACCAAGCCCGATCTCAACGAGTTCATCGCCGCCGCCCAAGACTTCCGCACTTTCTGCGAAGCCGAAGGCAAAACCACGCGTGCCGATCTCTGGAAGCTTCGCGAGTTACTCCTACGCCTCATCTATCATATCCCCGCCGTCGAACTGGCTCCTTATGACAGCGACCACGAAGGCAATCGTCCGGATGACGCCGCCTGCTTGCGCGTGATGCAACGCTGCGGTGGATTTCCCATCCACGGCTACAACGTCCATTTGGAACCATTCGAAATTCTCTCCCAAGAATTTGGCATCGCTTCATTGCACGATGACCTTGGCGACATCTACCGCGACTTGATGGAAGGTATCGACCTATGCAACCAAAACCACGTGGGAAGTGCCTGCTTCTACTGGTCTCTCACTTATCGCTCCCATTGGGGACAACACGCTGTACAAGCTCTCACGGTCATCGAACTTTACCGCACCTCCCATGAACTCGGCACCGACGACGAAGAACTCCCGCCATTCCATATTCTCCCACCAAACGAGGACTGATTATTTCCCGGCGCAAACTCTGCTCATCACGGGAGATCTCATGCATAAGGACCTCCGGCCATCCGTCATTTCCAAACAACGCGTGGGCACCACCGACCTCACTCGTAATTCTTCTCCACCCTCCGCGCCTCCTGCTCCAGCTCCCCATTCGGATACCCGAGCGTGAGGCACTCTTGCAGATACTGCTCCAGAAACGGCGCGAACCCGCCCATCCGTTCATACTGCATCGTGTGCACCAGCTCATGCGCCACCAACCGCCGGTCACCCCAGCAATCTGCGCGGATAAAAATCCCATACCGTAACGTCAGCCCCGCCGTTAATGGCGAGAGCAAGCCCGTCTCCTCCGCCGCGGATTTCAGCAAGGGATTCGTCGGCATCGGCACCTCTTCCACCACCCGCAATCGCACCCGCTCCGGTTGCTTCACTCCGATGGCGCGCGCATCCGCCAACAGTTTCGCGGTCAACGGCACCCCATCACGTAAAATCATTGTCTCCTGTTCCTCCGCCCAAGTACAGGCCAAGGGCAGCAACATCTTAAACATCACGGGAGCAATCATGGTGGATAATGATGCACCAACATCCTCTTTTTCTCATCAAATATTTTACCGCAAGGTACGAACACTCCACCGCCTCCCTCTTAGCGCACGCTTCCCAGCGTGCGAGTTAAAGCCGCATCTTGCGGCGTTACCACTTAGTCAATAACTTGATACTAAATGCTCTCCTTCATCATCCCGGCGCACAACGAAGCGGCCTCCATCGCCGGGTGCATTGAAGCGATCCAGCGATCAGTCACCCCGCTCGGCAAACCTTACGAGATCATCGTCGTCAACGACGCCTCCACCGACGAAACCGCCATCATCGCGGAGAAGCATGGTGCCAAAGTCATCTCCGTCACCCATCGCCACATCGCCGCCACTCGCAACTCCGGCGGTCACGCTGCGCAAGGCGAGATCCTGTTCTTCATCGATGCCGACACCTGGATTAATTCGCGCTACCTCCAGTCCGCCCTCGATGCTTTGGAGAAACGCGCGGCCGGTGGGGGCGGAGTTCCGGCTTTTGATAAACCGCTGCCATTCTGGTTCTATCTGGGCTATCCCATCTTCTGGCTGGGCGTCCACCTGCTGAAACAGCCCGGCGGTTCCTCCCTCTACTGCACCCGTGCCGCCTTCATCGCCACCGGCGGCTTTAATGAAACTTACTATGCAGCGGAAGATGCCCTCTTCGTTTCCGCCCTGAAAAAGCAAGGCCGCTTCGTCCTCGCTGGAACTGTCCTCACCTCCGGACGCAAAGCCCGCACTTACTCTCTCTGGTATTTTATCCGCACCTTGTTTACCGTCGGCATCCGTGGTCCCAAGGGCCTCAAAAGTCGTCAAGACCTCGACATCTGGTATGACTCAAAACGCGAATGAACTATTGATCTACCCTGCGCTCTCGCATCTGCGCAAGCTGGTAGGGCGTGGTGTCCTCACCGCGCCGCCGCCGAAGCATCTGACCTCTCCAGCAACATCAGTTCTCAATCACGTTCGCACCTTGCTCTCCTCCTTCTCCCTTCGGAGGGGAGAAGGATTGTGGATGAGGGGTGCCCTGCTGCTACTACTCCTATTTCCATTTCTTTCCTTCGCCGAAGTCAGCGCACAAAAACTTGTCACCGCCGCCCGTTCCCAGATCGGCGTCACCAAATCCTACGATCCCGCCTACCGCACCCTTTCCTATCCCGGCGGCGATGTACCCAAAGAAACCGGTGTCTGCACCGATGTCGTCATCCGCGCCCTGCGCCAGCAATCCCTCGACCTGCAAAAGGAAGTTCACGAAGACATGCGGGCGAATTTCTCCGTCTATCCGAAGAATTGGGGCCTCACCAAACCCGACCGGAACATCGATCATCGCCGCGTCCCCAACCTGATGACCTGGTTCAAACGCAAAGGCCACGCCCAGCCCATCACCCAAAAGCCCGCAGACTACCTCCCGGGCGATATAGTCACTTGGGATTTGGGCAGCGGCATCACCCACATCGGCCTGGTCTCAGACCGCCGTAGCGCCAAGGGCATCCCCCTCATCCTTCATAACATCGGCGGCGGCACGCAGGAGGAAGACCTGTTGTTCGGCTACAAGATCACCGGCCATTACCGCCTGAAGTAGGCTTGCGCTGCTTCCTTCATCGGCACTCCCGTTTCTCTCCTGCGGTCAATTCCCGCCCCGGTTTTACCAAAATTAGGGAAGCTGCCTTTCGTTCCAGGCTTATGTTCTAATCAACATCCAACCCCTCCCACCACTATGAACATCGCCCTCCTTGGTCCCACGGGTGCCGGTAAAGGCACCCAGAGCACCGCGCTCGCCGGGGCGCTTGATCTCCAGCATTTCTCCACCGGCGACCTTTTCCGCGAGCACGTCACCCGCCAAACCGCCCTCGGCTTGCTCGCCCGGAAATACATGGATGCCAGTGAACTCGTCCCTGATGAAGTCGTCGAAGCCATGATCGAGGAGCAGATCCGCAAGTCCGAACCGGGTCGTGACCTGCTCTTTGACGGCTTCCCCCGCACGGAAGGTCAGGCCCGTTTCCTCGATAAACTCTTCGCTTCGCTGCACCGACACCTGGATGCGGTCGTGCTGCTTGATCTGCCCGAAGAGTTCATCATCCAGCGGCTCACCGGCCGGCTGGTCTGTCAGCAATGCCATCAGCCTTACAACCCCACCTTGCGTCCGCCTGCCCGCGCTGGACTTTGCGACTTGTGCGATGGCGAACTCGCGCCCATCGCCCAGGATCATCCGGAGTTGGTCCATAGCCGCCTGCAAGCTTTCCGCCGGTCCTGCACCCCCGTGTTGGACTACTACCGCCGCTCCGGCCGCCTGCATATCATCGACGCCCGGGGCACCGTGGATGAGGTCCAGTTCGCCATCGACGAAGCGTTGAAGCGCCCCCAGCCCCGTGAGTTGCTCCCCCATGCTCCGGTTACTTTGCTGATTGGCACTCACGAACCGGCTTTGCTGCTCCCCGCTCGTGCCATAACTGGCCAGTTAAATCTGGTGCTGCTCGGTGGTCCTGGCTCCGGCAAAGGCACCCAGGCGGAATCGCTCAGCCGGGAATTCAAACTGCCCCACATCGCCACCGGTGACCTCTTCCGCGAGAATTTGAAGAACGATACCGACCTTGGCCGCCTGGCCAAAGGTTACATGAACCGCGGCGAACTCGTCCCGGATGAGGTGACTGAGGCCATGGTGCGTGAACGCCTCGCCCGGCCGGATACCGCTCCCGGTTTCGTGCTGGATGGTTTCCCGCGCACACTGCCACAGGCGATGGCCCTTGCCGACATCCTCCACCGCTTTCGGCGGCACCTCACCGGCGTCATCTACATCGCCGTCTCGGACGAGGCCATTGTGCAGCGCCTCTCTGGTCGCTGGATCTGCCAAAAGTGCCAGGCTCCTTATCATCTCCAGTTCAAACCGCCCACGAAAGCAGGCATTTGTGATCTTTGTGGCGGCCCGCTGATCCAGCGCGAGGATGACAATCCCGCCACGGTACGTCTGCGCTTGAAAACCT
>JAJNBN010000372.1 GCA_021156225.1 Verrucomicrobiota bacterium
GCAAGCCGGTGGATTATGAGAACGCGAAGACGGAGCTGGAGCTATACGATCTGAAGAATGATTTGGGCGAAAAGACCAATGTCGCGGCGAGCAATCCGGAAGTAGTCAAACGACTGCAAAAGCTGGGCGAACTGGCGCGGGAAGATTTGGGTGATTCATTGACGCAGCGCAAGGGCAGCGGGTTGCGCGAGCCGGGCCGGGTTGCGGCTCAGTAAGTCAGACGGGTTTGGTTGTTTTCGGGTGAATACCAAGGTGGCCGGGTATTGGAGTTATGAATGTCAAATCCATGTGTTTTCTAAGCGTTTTGATCGCCTGTTTGGGCAGTCTGGAGGGGGCGACATTTCGAGAGGAGGTTCAAGAGGCGGTGGAGATGCCCATACTCCCGATAAACGTACCTTACCATATATCAGTGAGTGTTTCCGGAACCATGCGGGAGATGGGGGAACCGGGAGCTTATAAAGTGGCCAAGGTGCTGGCAGAAGCAAAGGCGCTGGCAGAAAAAGAGAAGGAGAATCTGAAACGGCCAGAGTATTTTCTGGAATTGGCGAGGAAATGGGATATCGCGCAAAAGGAGGAGGAAGCCCTTGCCACTTATCAAAAACTGGCGGACTTGCTTAAACGGAAGCCTGAGGAATCACGTCTGCACAAAGAAATGCTGATGGAGGCGACCCACCAGCTTGACCAGGTGGAAGAGGCGGAACGATTGGCGCGTGAACTGCTGAAGAGTGATCCAAAGACCGCCAGCGCCTGGTTTGTCCTGGGACATACCAGTGTCCGAAAGGCGAGCGAACTGGTGATGGAAGCAAAAGGGGTGATCTCCCTGAAAGCACTATGTCAGAAGCTGTTTGACATGCCGCGTGATGCGGGCGTTTTGGTCCTGATCCGGCAACACCTGGAGGAATCCATTGAATCCTACACCCAGTGCATCCGCGCGGCTCCGCTCATGCCGGGGACGTATGGTTCCCGGGCTTATGCGGTGGCATTTCTGGAAGCGGTTAAATTTCATGCCAGCAAACAGGAGGGGGACTTCAATCTTCAGGGGGCGATGAACAGAAGCTCCCGATTGGATGAATTAGATGCACCGGAAGCCAATCTGCCTGACAACGTGTGGGTGCTGAGCTGGGTGGTAAATGCCAATATCGTACGCCGCATGATGACACCGGAGCCGATAGCAGAGCAGAAGAAATCAATGCGCGCATTCCTGAAAAGCAACCAGTCGTTGGTGGACGAGCTGGCGGTATTTCTCAAGCGAGAAGACCCCGATGAAGCCATTACCGCGGTTCAAACGTTAGCGTTGGCGCATCTGGCAGCAGACCTGTTGCCGACGGCGGCTGATTACCTGGAAAAAGTAGTCCAGCTCAGACCGGATCATGAGGAATACTGGCAATGCTATCTGCATGCCTTGGAGGAAAGCGATCAACTGGACCGGATGTTGAAAGCGGGCGAGAAGCGCGTTTCCGTCAAACCGGACCTATGGACCTGCCTGATGATGGCTAATGGATACGCGAACAAGAAAGACAAGGAGAACGCCAAACTCATGATCGAAAAGGCGGACAAGATTGAAGCCCAGAACGGGCATGTGATGCTTTTCAAAACGGCCTGGATATTCAAGTTCTCCACCAAAGAAGAAGAATGGAGTGCGATTTCCCCGATGCTGGCGCAGTTGTCTGAAAACGAATCATTGGGGCCAGTCATTCTGGCAAACATCGCCTACTACCGGGCGGTTTATTTTGCCTTAAAGGGAATCCCGGCGGTGGCCCGAGTGCATCTGGAGAATTCCGAATCATTAAGGCCGGATAATGGCGCAGTCGCGAAACTGCGAGAACTGCTCAAAGATAAGTAATCCGTGAGCAGTTCCGCTGATTTAGAATGATTCTCCAGGGTGATCTGCAAACCGGCGCGTTTATGGCCAGAGCATGATGTAGAAGAAGGCGGCGATCACACCACCGATGATGGGGCCAACGATGGGTACCCAGGCGTAGCTCCAATCGGAACTGCCCTTGCCGGCAATCGGCAAGAGGGCGTGCGCGAGGCGAGGACCGAGGTCACGCGCGGGATTGATAGCGTAGCCCGTCGGTCCACCGAGCGAAAGGCCGATGGCCCAGACGATGATGCCGACGAGGAAGGGGCCGAAGCCGACATCGAAGCCGGAATTGGGAACGAGATTGGCGGGGTTAAGGATTGCGAGCACGCCCAGCACCAGCATGAAGGTGCCGATGACTTCCGTGATCATATTGGAAGCCGGTTTGCGCACGGCGGGGCCAGTGCAGAAGACGGCGAGCTTGGCACCCGGATCTTTGGTCAATTCCCAATGGGGCAAGTAGGCGAGCCAGACGATGACAGCGCCCAAGAACGCGCCTAGCATTTGCGCTGCGATGTAAACCGGGACCATGTCCCAAGGCAGTTTGCCGATGCTGGCCACGGCGATAGTGACCGCCGGATTCAGGTGGGCGCCACTGATGGAGCCCACGCAATAGACAGCAAAAGTGACCGCGAGGGCCCAGCCAGTGGTGATGACGATCCAGCCACTGTTCTGGCCTTTGGATTGTTGAAGCACGACATTTGCGACCACGCCATCACCTAAAATGATGAGGAGCATGGTCCCAATCAATTCGGCAGCGAATGGGCTCATGAGAGATATGTTTGTGGAACGGGCATAACGCTAGCGAGGTTCGGGTAAGGCGTCGATGGAAAAGAAATATGGCGGCAAGTGCCGCCATATCCTGTCGGCGATGAGTCGACGCAATAGATGAACGAACTACGCTAAACTTTATCTGGAGTCGGATGTGTCCAAGGCGCGCGGTAGGGGCGCATGAGGAGTTTGTTGGCTTCGGGATCGTTGACGATTTGGCCTTTGACGGCGTCCCACTGGAGTGAGCGGCCGGCTTCCAGCGAGACGTTCGCGAGGATGCTGGCGATGCTGGAGATGACGCCTTGCTCGATATCGGCGACGGGCTTACCGCGGCTTTCAATGGCGGCGAGGAAGTCTTTCATGTGGCCACGGATCGCGGGCGCGACATGCTTCTCCAAATCTTTTTCGTCTTTGTCCTCGGGATATTGCTCCAGCTCCATCACGACATCTTTCTTCACTGGCGTGCCTTTGCCGCGCGGGATGAAATCGTATTTATTCACACTGGCTTTGAGCGTGCCGTTCTCGCCGTAGATGATGGCGGCCCAAGGGTATTCGGGGTCAGGCGGTGCGCCCCAGGTGCGATGGGTCCAGACGACGTTGAGGCCGGGGAATTCAAACGTAGCCGTTTGGGTGTCCGAGATGTTCGCCTTGCTGGCCTTGTCCATGAGGATGCCGCCACTGGAGCTGACGCGATGAGGTGCGCCGAGATCGAGCATCCAGCGGACCATGTCGAGCATGTGGATGCACATGTCGCCCACGATGCCGTTGCCGTATTCCATGAACGCGCGCCATTTGCGCGGGTGGACCAGATCATTGTAAGGGCGCATCGGCGCGGGACCGGTCCACATCTCGTAATCCAAGTTTTCTGGCGGAGTGGTGTCCGGGGGATTGTTTCGCGCGCGCATCTGGTAGTAACAGCAGATCTCTACATGAGCTATCTTGCCGAGCTTGCCGGTCTTGATGATTTGATCGCGGGCTTCGATGAGATGGGGCGTGCTCCGGCGTTGTGTGCCGACCTGCACGACGCGTTTGTATTTACGCGCGGCGGCGAGCATGGCTTGGCTCTCGACGACGTCCACGCTGGTGGGTTTTTGCACGTAAACATCGGCACCCGCCTTCACGGCATCGATCATGGCGAGGGCGTGCCAGTGATCGGGCGTGGCGATGAGGGCGATATCAATATCCTTTTCCGCGAGCAGCTTCCGGTAGTCCGAGTAGGTGCGCGGCTTTTTCTTGGAGGCCTGGCGCGTGGAGACGATCTCGGCACAGTCGTTCAGCATATTTTTATCGACATCGCAGAGGGACACGACCTCGACAGGGGCGACTTGCACGAGGCGGAGGAGATCGCTTTTGCCATACCAGCCGCAGCCGATGAGGGCGACGCGCTTGGGTTTGTCCGCGGCGAAGGTGGTGGGGACGTAACTGGCGGCGGCGGAGAGAGCAATGGCGGCAGAGCTATCGCGAAGGAATTGGCGGCGGTTCATGGGAAGTAGGGAAACAAAACGGGGGAAAGTTCAAAGCTCAAAGTTTAAAGTTCAAATACAAAAACTCCAGGCTTCAGGGTGAATGTATTCAAAATCACCTGTCATCTAGCATCCAATCAGACGATCAACTCCACCTTTTTTATGTTACAGATCAGCACGGCGTTCTTTGGAATGTTGGCAACTTCTGCGTCCCGATAGCAAAGATGAGGACTGGCTTTGAACTGACGGGTGCCACCGGGCCGAATGCCTTCGAGGCCGTATCTAAAACCCGCAACAAAGTTACGGCTTCCAACGGACCAGATGACTTCCTGATCTTTGACTAAAAAATCGCCACGATTGAACTGAACATCATAAAGCAGGCGGACACGGTCGCCTTTCTTCAACTCCGGACCGTTGCCGGGGATGTCGTTTAGGATGGTGATTCCAGACTTTGGCATACGCTACTTACAGAGCAGGTTTAGCGGAGTTCGAAGCCGCGCACGAGATTCATTTTAGAGCCGAAATGATTTTCAACTAT
>JAJNBN010000373.1 GCA_021156225.1 Verrucomicrobiota bacterium
AGTGGCTGGATCGCGCGAAGGGTGTGAAGAAGGAAGGGGCGCGGATCAAGTCCATCACGACGTTGAGCGGGAAGACGTATGCGGGGAAGATGTTCATCGATGCGACGTATGAGGGCGATCTGATGGCGGCGGCGGGGGTGGATTATCATGTGGGGCGCGAGGCGAACAGTGTTTATGATGAGAAGTGGAATGGCATCCAAACGGGGGTATTGCATCACCGGCATCATTTTGGGGTGTTGAAGGAAGGCATCAGCCCGTATGTGATTCCTGGCGATCCGAAGAGTGGGGTGTTGCCGCGCGTGAGTGCGGAGCCGCCGGGTGAATTTGGCGCGGGTGACAAGCGGGTGCAGGCGTATTGCTTCCGCATGTGCCTGACGGATCATCCGGAGAACATGATCCCGTTCCCGAAGCCGGAGGGTTATGACCCGAAGCAGTATGAGTTGCTCCTGCGCGTGTATGCGGCGGGTTGGAAGGAGACGTTCGGCAAGTTCGATGACATCCCGAACAAGAAGACGGATACGAACAATCATGGACCGATCAGCACGGATAACATCGGGATGAACTATGATTATCCGGAGGCTTCGTATGAGCGGCGCAAGGAGATCATCAAGGAGCATGAGACGTATCAGAAGGGCTGGCTGTATTTCATCGCGAATGATCCGCGGGTGCCGAAGGATGTGCAGGAAGCGATGCGGAAGTGGGGTTTGCCGAAGGATGAGTTTCAAGACAACGGCAACTGGTCATTCCAGCTCTACATCCGCGAGGCGCGCCGGATGATCGGCAAGTATGTGATGACGGAGAATGAATTGTTGAAGAAACGGCCGACGCCGGAATCGGTGGGCATGGGCTCGTACACGATCGATTCGCATAACGTGCAGCGCTACATCACGCCGGAAGGATTTGTGCAGAACGAGGGGGACATCGGCGTGCCGACGAAGGGGCCGTATGAGATCGCGTATGGTTCGCTGGTGCCGAAGAAGGGGCAGGCGGACAATCTGTTCGTGCCGGTGTGTGTATCGAGTTCGCACATCGCGTTCGGGTCCATCCGCATGGAACCGGTGTTCATGATCCTGGCGGAATCGGCGGCGACAGCGGCGGTGCTGGCGATCGATGGGAATCTGGCGGTGCAGGATGTGCCGTATGCGAAGTTGCGCGAGCTGTTGCTAAAGCAGGGGCAGATCTTGGAATACAAATCACCTGAAGGCGCGAGCGTGGGTGGCGAGGGCAAGGGGGGGCTGGAGAAGACCAAGCTGGGTGGTGTAGTGGTGGATGACGCGGACGCGAAGCTGACGGGTGAGTGGACGGATAGTTCCGCGGGCAAGACTTACGTGGGGCATGGTTATCAGCACGATGGGAACAAAAAGGACGGGAAGTTCAGCGCGCAGTTCGAGGCGAAGTTGCCGAAGGCGGGAAAGTATGAAGTGCGGCTGGCGTATCCGCCGAATGCGAACCGGTCGAGCAAAGTGCCGGTGACGGTGGAATATACGGGAGGAAAACAGACGATTGTAGTGAATCAGAAGCTGAATCCGCCGATTGAGGGGGTGTTTGTATCCTTGGGCGAGTTTGAGTTTGCGGCGGAGGGACCAGCCAGAGTTACGATAACTAATGAGGGGGCGGATGGGTTTGTGGTGATCGATGCCGTCCAGTGGAGTGTGAAGTAAAAAACGAAATGCATAATGCATTGTTTTTCTCTGGTGTAAGTGATTGATTTTAAGGAGGATGCATTGAGGGGGGAGGAGGGGCAGTTTCCGTTGAGAGAAAGGCAAGAAATGTTGTAAGGACTTAACCGTATATTAACTTACACGACTTGACCTAGGGATGGATGTCTCTACTCTCGCGGCGCAGAATTTCACAATGTAAAGACAGCGAAGTCCATGATTTATTACGTATCGCGACGACCAGTTTTTCAAGTTTTGTGCGGGTTGCTAACGGTGCTCGGCTGTCTCAATGTGGAGGCGGCTACTAATGATCTCGCCGGGGTGCCGATCAAGCTGGAAGATTTTCTCAAGCAAGTCTGGACGCGTAATGAATCGCTGCAGATACGGGTGCTGGAATCGGTGATCGCCGATGAGCGTTACAAGGCGGAGAGGGGAATCTTCGAGCCGGAATTCGTCGCGGGAGCGGAAGCAGTGGATCGTCGCCGTCCGAACACGGCGGAGCAACGGGCGAATTTGGGCGGCATCTTCGGCGGTGGTCCGAACATCTACAACGAACGCAACAAGACGTATTCAAGCGCGATCGAAACGCTGGCTCCGACGGGTGCGAAGTTCCGTTTGGGTTACACGTTGCAGACGCTGGAGAACAACATCAACGCGGCGGCGAATCCCCATGGTGAATGGGTGAGCACGGTCGGTCTGGCGGTGACGCAGCCTTTGCTGAAGAATGGCGGGGTGACGGTCACCATGGCCGGTATTCGCGCGGCAGCGATCAGTTCGGAGATTTCCTTCCAAGATTACCGGAAGAATATCATGGAGGTCATCTCCCAGGCGGAGGCGGCTTACTGGGATCTTTATCAGGCGCAAGAGCAGGCCGTGCTGGCGCAGGAATCTTTGCGGGTCGCACAGACATTGTTGACGGATAACAAGAAACGCGTGGAGCTGGGCAAGGCGGCAGAGATCGATGTGTTGCAGGCGGAAGCGGGAGTATCTGAGCGGTCGGCGGTGCTGAACGAGGCCAGGCAGCGTTTGCAGACGGCGCGCAGCCGGGCAGCCACGATGGTGTCCGATTCATGGTCGCCGAATGCGATCGGGATGCTCGCGGCAGATGCCCCCAAGCTCTCGGACAAAAAGTATGACGTGAACCAGATGTCGATGACGGCCTACGAGCTGAACCCCAGTTATGCCTCGCTCATGAAGCAGGCGGAGCTGGAAGGCTTGCGGGTGAAGGTGGCGAAAAATCAGCGCATGCCGAACCTGGACTTGAAGGGCGGCTATGGTTTCAGCGGGCTGGCGAGAAATGCGGGTGATGCGTGGAACGCTTCACAGGACCAGGATTTTCCGAGCTGGTCGTTGGGTGTGGAATTGCGCGTGCCCATGGGTGGCGGGATCAAGAGCCGGCATGAATTGAAGGCGGCCGAGTTGCGTCGGGAAGCGACGTTGCGGGCGTTGAACGGGCTGGGCATCACGCTGGCGAACACGTTGCGTTCGTCGGTCTTCTCAGTAGAGAGCTATCGCGACAGCGTGACCAGTTACGGCGAGGTGGTGAAAGTGCATGAGAACGTGTTCACCACGCAGAAGGAGAGATTGGACGCGGGCAAGGTCAACAGCCGCGATCTGCTGGAGGCGGAGGAAGATGTGTTCCGGGCCCGGATCGCCTCCTTGGAGAGCCAGATCCGGTACCAACGGTCATTGCTGGAACTGGACCTGGTGACGGGGCGCCTGCTGAAGGACCGTAACCTGGACTTCACCCAACGCGAACTGCAGAACAGTACCGCAGTGCTGGTAAGCAGCGGACGCATCACCCAGGAGAAGTATCAGGAGTTTCTCAAGACGATGCAGACGGAATATGAAAGACGTCGTCCAGTGATAACCACTACCCCTTAAATTCCGAATTCCATCCGGTCAACTGATTGTTCTAAAGCCATGTATTTGCCGAATAAAAATAGCGGGATGAAGATGCGCGGCGGCCTGTTCGCCGTGTTGCTCGCGGGAGCCGCATGCTCCACAGTGCAGGCCCAGACCACCGCCGCCGGGGTCACGGAACCTTTTATGGACGTTACCTTGAGTGCCACGGTAGCAGGCACGGTGGAGAAGCGTCTGGTGAAGGAAGGCGACGCAATCAAAGTGGGCCAAGTGCTGCTGGAGATGAAGAAACGGCAGGAGGAACTGGAAGTGAAGCGCCGCAAGCTCATCGCCGACAGCAAAGCCGAGCTGCAAGCCGCTGAAGCACGCGTGGTGACGGTGAAGACGGACCTCGACTCGACGCGGAAACTGTTCGAGGCCACGAAGTCCATCAGCAAAGACGACCTCGCCAAGAAGGAATTGGAATTTCAGCTCTCGGTGGCGGAGGTGGACCGTTTGAAGATGACCGAAGACCGCGAAGTCATCGAGGCGGATATGGCGGCGGAATTGATGAAGGACCGGGTCATCACGTCGCCGGTGACGGGGCATGTGGTGGAGTTTTTCCGCCAGGTCGGTGAAGATTGCAAAGCCCAGGAGCCGCTGATGCGCGTGGTGGATACCCGCCAGTTCTATTTCATCTCCAACGTGGAAGCCAAGGCGGGTTACAACCTGAAGAATGGCGACACCGTGCAGCTCCAGATCGAGGCGGGCAGCAAGATGATCCCGGTGACCGGCAAAATCAGTTTTGTCTCGCCCGTGGTGGACCCGGCCAGCGGGTTGCTGAAAATCAAAGTGTTATGCGACAACGCCAACGGGCAAGTGAAGCCGGGCGTGGCGGGCACGATGCAAATCAACGCACAGTAACATGAGTTCACTTACCCCCGGCGCCGCGCAAACCCCGCCTTCCTTCGCTGAAGAAGCCGCCAAGCTGCGGCAGTTCAGCGGTGCGCCCCAAGAATTCTGGCCCACGTTCCTCAAGCTCTGCGGCCAGGTGGGTGGTGCCGCACGGGCGGTGCTGATCCGCAAGGACAACGAAGACGGCCGTTGGAAGCAATTGTCCGAATGG
>JAJNBN010000010.1 GCA_021156225.1 Verrucomicrobiota bacterium
TGTATCACTGGCGCAAGCGGCTCTACGCTTTCCTCTCCCGCAACGCCCAACCCGCGAATGTTTTCTACGGCCTGCCAGCGAACCGCGTGGTGGAGCTGGGCATGCATCTGGAAGTGTAATTCGGTGGAGCGCGGCCTTGAGGCGGCTTCATCCTTTTCTGCTCCCAAACTGTTTCACCTTGAGCGGCCTCAAAGCCGCGCGCCATTAAAGCCCCAAGCGCCGTTTAACTTCCTCGGCCTTCAGCCCTATAACCTTGATCGCCTTATGCCGCGCCGAAGCGCCGCGCACGAGCTGCACCTGATTCTTCGCCACTCCCAGTTCTTCCGCGAGAAACCGCACCAGCGCCTCATTCGCCGCTGAATCCACTGGCGGCGCTGTGATCTTCACGCGCAATTCCGTGCCGTGTACACCCACAATCTCATTCGTATTGGCCCGCGGTTGCGCCTTCACGAACAGCGTCACGCCATCCGGCTCCTCCCGAAAATAATTTGTCGGCGCTCGCACCAGTGCAGGATGGAAAACCATTCATAGTCTGTCGATGCTCCGATTGATGTCTCCTTGGAACTCGCAATATACTTTCATATCAGAAAGTAGGTATAGCAAGGCCTGGCATTTATCACCCTCATCCCTCGGCAGGGAGGCCGGAGTGAGGGGTGAACGCACCAATGAATCAAGTACTCCAAGTGCAGTGTTACAACGTTCCCATTGCATTTTCCCACCCCCGTTCTCTACCCTCTACGCATGTCCACTCGCACACGCTTCCGCCTCGTTCTTTTGCTGTTCACTCTTGCCAGCACCAGCCTCCCCGCCGCTGACCTCATCACCCTGAAACTCTGGCCCGAAGGCACACCTACGCCCATGACGCCCGTCTCGGACGCCACCAAGAAACTTATCGCCTCCTACGGCCCGCTCAGCACCAATCGCTTCTCCGACGTCACCGATCCCGACATCGTCATCTACCGCCCGGAGAAACCGAACGGCACCTCCGTCATCGTCGCGCCCGGCGGCGGCTTCATGTTCCTCTCCTACGCGCATGAGGGCAAACAGGTCTGCGAATGGCTGAACACCCTCGGTATCACCGGCGTGCTCCTGAAATACCGCACGCCCACTCGCGATGACGCACGCCCTTACGAGAAGCCCGTGGAAGACGCCCAACGCGCCCTCGGCCTCGTCCGCCACCATGCGAAGGAATGGGGCCTTGATCCCAAACGCGTCGGCCTGCTCGGCTTCTCCGCTGGCGGCAATCTCCTCGGCCACGCCGCTTGGGATCGCACCCCGCGCACTTATCCGCAGAAGCCCGACCTTGATGACCCGCGCGGTCCGGACTTCGGCATCATGATCTACGGCGGCGGTTTCCTCGATCGCAATGACAGGACCAAGTTCATGCCCGGCTTCGGCGTGCCGAAAGATGCCCCACCCATGTTCCTCCTCGTCGCCCATAACGACGGCAACAACCCTGTCGAAGCCGCCAGTCTCTATCTCGAATACAAGAAGCTGAATCTCCCTGCCGAACTGCACATCTACACTCAAGGCGGCCACGGCTTCGGCATGCGCAAAGACAAGCACCCCATCAACGACTGGCCCGCCCGCTGCGGTGAGTGGCTGAAAAGCATGGGTTATTTAGACACGAAATAGCGCGAATCTTTTTGTCCAGATTGTAGGCAGGCGATTACAAACCGCCCCTTTGCTCATTTTGAAAGTTTCTGCCAACCTTTTCCTCATGACACCGGAAGTACGAAGCGACCGCTATCGTAAGGTCGCGGAAAAGGAGTTGGAAAAGGGTAACCCGCGCGATCCCGTCTTGAACAAATCCATCGAGGCTGCCGCTGAAAAAGGTTCAGATCTCACCGAAGAATACTCACAACGTCGCACCGAGCAGATGCTATCCGACGAAGACGAGCGCGAGACCGTGATGATCCGGCGCATGAAGTTGCACCGTGAGATCGATGATGCTCAATCCAGTCCGCTGGTCCGCACGCTCACTCTCCGGCTTTTGCATTTCCGTTATTCAGCGTCGCTTAGTGATGTCCGGCGTCTGCAGGCGCATCCTTGGCGGCCGTGGAGTCACCACCATGGCAACTCGCCGCGCTCGGCTTGGCTTCCGCATGCATCGGACAGCCCACCGGTTCCGCCGCTGGCGTTTCGCAACAGCCCATCGGCTTGCTTTCGGCTTTCGCCGCGTGCATCGGGCAGTTTTCCGTATCTGCCTTGGCCGTCATGCCACAGGCCATGACTGCCGCCTGATGACAGCTCCCGCTGTCGGTTTCATGAGTTGCACCCGCTATCGCGACCCCAACCACCAGGGCCACACCCGCGAACGCCACGATCCATTTTGAAGTATTCATAAGTTTCTATTTCGTTTTTTTGTTGTACCGGCTCCGCTTAACGAGGCTGTGGGCACACCGGCAGAACCTGAAGCCTCGCACCACCTGAAAACCTGGGTAGTGGAACAGGGTTGGGGATGATGCCGTAGCATCAGGCAACCGGCGGAGCGTGGGCCGCATGGGCAGGCCCCATGACCAGCAGAGGAACGAAAATAGGTGGCGGATCAGACGCCTTTAGCAGCGGATGGAAAAGGGAAGGCAGATCGGTGCCGGTGCAGAGCACCGACGTCATGCCCGGCACTTGCGCGAGCGATCGGACAGGTGTGGAATTCTCAGCAGGAACCACGAAGACACCCAGCTCCGGCAGCGCTGGAGCGCTCTCGCAGCTGGCGCCACAAGACATTGAGGCCACATCTTCGTCTTCGACATCTGGCGCGGCAAAAGCAGTTGGCGAGACGAGGATGACCGTGAACAAAAAGAGCAGCCACAGCAGCACCAAACGGCGCTCACCGCTATCTCTGACAGATGGGCTATTTAAGCTCGTGTTCATATCATCTTCGTCTTGAAGCAACTTCGCCCTGTTACCAGATTGTGCTTAGCAATTATTGCGAGAAGCCAACCGAAACATGCTGCAAACAAAGAGGCCATGCCAAGTGCAGGCATGGCCACGTGAAGTGCGTCAGCGAAAGCCCTACTTGGCCGGTGCCGTTTTCTTCAGATACTTGTCCGGATCCTTCTTAAAATCTTTGAGGCACGCTTTGCAGCAGAGCTTCACATCCTTGCCTTCATGCATGAAGACATAGGGCGTGCCATGCTCGCCCAACTTCTCGCCGGAGACCGGACAGACCTCCGCTTTCTTGTCAGTTTTCTTATCTTCGGCATTCACCGCGCCGATGGTCAGCAAGGCGATGGCCAGTGTAGTTAGCAGTGTTTTCATAGTTCGTTCTTTTTTGGTTTATGGTCTTTACGTTAACCTAGACCAGATTGTTGTTTTTCGCTTTCGCGGCTTGTTCGCGCTTCAATTCCCGCTCGCGCAACCACGCGAAGATCACGGGCGTCACGATCAAGATGTGGATCAGGCTGCTGATGGAGCCGCCGATCACCGGTGCGGCAATTGGCTGCATCACCTCGGCACCGGGTCGTGTGCTCCACATGATGGGCAACAGGCTCGCGATGGTCGTCGCCACTGTCATCACCTTCGGCCGCAACCGCAGCTTCGCCCCTTCCTTCACCGCCTCGATCAAGTCATCACGATTGAAATCAGCGCCCCGAGCCGCCTTCTTCTTCGCCAAGTATTCTTCCAAGTAAACGACCATCACTACGCCGGTCTGAATGGCGATGCCGAACAGCGCGATGTAACCGACCCACACCGCCACGCTGAAGTTGTAGCCCAACCAATATTGCAGAAACACGCCCCCACTCAGCGCGAACGGAATCGCGAGAATGACGTGCGCTGCTTCCATCGCCGAGTGATACACTATGTAGAGCAGCATGAAGATGATGAGGATCACTACCGGCAAGATGACCTTCAGTGTTTGCTCGGCATGAAGCTGGTTCTCATACTGACCGCTGTATTCGATGGTCACACCAGCGGGCAACGTAGGAACAATATCCCGCGTGATACGTTCTTTGATGTCATCCACGAAACGGCCAAGATCGCGGTCCTGCACATTCGCCTGTACGAAAAGACGCAAGCGGCCATTCTCACTCGCGATCTCACTTGGCCCAATGATACGGCGAATGGCCGCGAGTTGACCCAGCGGGATGAACGCCCCGGCAGGCGTCGGCACAAGGATGTCACCCAGCCGCTCCACATCATTGCGTTCGCTGCGTTCAAGACGGACCTGGATAGGATAGCGCTCACGCTTCTCGATCGTCGTAGTGAGGTTCATGCCGCCGATGCCCGTCTCCACCATCTCCATGATATCACGCACCTTCAGCCCGTAGCGGGCAATAGCCACACGATCCGGCTCGATCTCGATGTAAGGCTTCGATTGCACCCGCGATGGTGCCACTCCTACCGCACCCGGCACTTGTTGCACCACCCGCTCCACGTCATACGCAAGCTGCTGCAAGACGTTGATGTCGTCCCCCAGAATCTTCACACCCACTTGCGCTCGGATGCCTGTGCTGATCATGAGGATGCGGTTCTCGATCGGCTGCAGGAAGCCTGGCACATATCCCGGCACCGCACTCAGCTTCTCAGTGAGTTCCGCGATGAGCTTCTGCTTCGTCATTCCGGCGCGCCATTCGGATTCCGGGCGGAGCATGATGGTTGTCTCTATCATCTCCACAGGCGCTGGGTCCGTCGCGGTCTCTGCCCGCCCAAGCTTGCCGCCCACGCTCAAAACCTCCGGCGTCTGGCTAATCACTGTATCCTGCCACGCCATGATGCGTTTCACTTCGGTAAGTGACGTGGAGGGCAGCAGTACCGGCATGAACAGCAGCGAACCTTCATTCAAAGCAGGCATGAATTCCCGGCCAAAACCAGCGGTGAGCTTCGCGAGCTGCGGGTGTTTCTTGGCATCAATCTTCTGATGCCACTCACGTGGCAAACCCCACGCGACAATTTGTGAAATGACCAGGATAACGAGCGCGATGCCCATCACCGTCTTGCGCCAACGCAAAGCCAGATCCAGGAACGGCTCATAGATCCACATGAGAAAGCGCATGATCCAGTTGCGATCCTCCGCATGGAACGGCCCGCGGATGAGCAACGAACACATCACCGGCACAAACGTCACCGCCAGAATGGTCGCGCCCACCACGGCAAACGTCTTCGTCCACGCGAGGGGATGGAACAATTTGCCCTCTTGTCCGCTCAACACGAATACGGGCAGAAATGCGAGGATGACAATAGCCATGGCAAAGAAGATGGGGCGCCCGACGAGTTGCGCGGCTTCGAGCGTGGCTTGCCAAGTTTCTTGCGAAGTGAGGCGTCTCCCCTTCTCTTCCTCTGCGCGTTCACAATGCCGGATCACGTTCTCCGTCATCACAATACCGGCATCCACCAGCACGCCAATGGCGATGGCGATGCCCGCCAGCGACATGATGTTCGAGCTGATACCGAACTGGTTCATCAGGATGAACGCGATCAGGATAGAGGCAGGCAACGGCAACGTGACGATAAGGATGCTGCGAAAATGGAACAGAAACAGGATGTGCGCCAGGGTCACGAGGAGCATCTCTTCCCACAGCGCGTGTTTGAGCGTTTCAATGGTCCGGTCAATCAGCTCGCTGCGGTCGTAGAAGGACTTCACCGTGATCCCCTGTTTGTCGAGGCCGGGCTGAATCTGCGCGATCTTCTCTTTCACCCGCTCGATCACTTGCATGGCATTCTCCCCCGTGCGCATGACGACGATGCCGCCCACGACTTCCTTGCCGTTCACATCCAGCGTGCCCCGGCGGAAGTCGCCGCCGATCTGCACCGTGGCGATGTCCTTCAGATACACCGGCACGCCATTCGTGGACTTGAGCACGATGTTCTCCAGGTCCGCCGGCTTGTTCACCAAGCCCACACCGCGCACGACGAACTCCATGCCGTTTTCTTCAATGACTTTGCCGCCCACGTTCAGGTTGCTGTCCTTCACCGCCGCCATCACGTCGCTGAGCATGACGTCGGAGGCGCGCATCTTCGTAGGCGAGACTTCGATCTGATACTGCTTCACGAAGCCGCCTATGCTCGCGACTTCCGCCACACCTTGCACGGCGTTGAGCTGATAACGCACGAACCAGTCCTGCACCGCGCGCAACTGGCCGAGATCCATCCCGCCGTCCTTCGCTTTCTTCGGATCGACCTCGAAGTAGTATTGATAGATCCAGCCAAGGCCGGTGGCATCGGGGCCCAATTGCGGCGTCACCCCTTGCGGCATCAGCGTGATCAGATAGTTCAGGCGCTCCAGCACGCGCGAGCGTGCGAAGTAGTTGTCCACCTTGTCGTCAAAGATGACGGTGATGAGCGAGAAGCCGAACATGGATTGGGCACGCACGGTCTTCACGCCGGAGAGCCCTTGGAGGTTCACCGAGAGCGGATAGGTCACCTGGTCCTCAACCTCTTCCGGCGAACGCCCCGCCCAGTCCGCGAAGACGATGACCTGGTTCTCGCTCAGATCCGGGATGGCATCCACCGGCGTGCGATAGAGCGAACGCCCGCCCCACGCGACGAGGATGAGGAAACCGCAGATGACCAGGAAGCGGTTCTTCAGCGACCATTCTATAAGGCGATTGATCACGGCTTCACCTCCACCCCGCATTCGAGCATCTCCGCGCCGAAATAAGGGTTACGCAATGTCGGGTTCAGTTGCATCCAATCCGCTGTGCGCGGCGCACCTTCGAAGGCATCCTTCGTCATCGGGCAGCGAAAGACTTTCAACGATTTGAAAGCGGTCTCCTGTCGGCGCAAGGCTTGGGCCAGATCCACCACCGCGATGCTGAACTGATGGAATGTTTTGCGCGCGGCCGTCAGATCGGCGGCATTTGGCAGATGACCGCTCTTCTCAATCGGATCCACCAGCTTCCGCCACGGACTGTCACTGGCGAACGCTTTCACTAAAACGGGCGTGGCCGTGTGGGTCTTGCTCGCTTGGGTGTTGTACTCCGCAAGATTGTCTGCCGCCAAGGAAGCCGTGATGGCATCGGCCAGCTTAAGATATGCAGAGACGGCTGCTGCTTGTTCCGCTGTCAAAGCAGGTAATGTGGCCGCTACTGCATTCGTCCCGGCGGGTTTCGCTGCCGTTTCACCTGGTGCCTGAGGGGCAGTAGGGCTGGCACTCGCATTGAGCTGCGCCTGCGCATCGATGAGCAGATTCCCCTGCGTTACCACGGCCTCCCCTTCTTTGAGTCCTTCCAGGATTTCCCATACTCCATCCGCAGCCCGACCCAGTTTCACTGTGCGTTGCTCGTAGGCATTCCTGCCTTTGTCGATATAGAGCAACGCTTTGCCGCTCTCGGCCATGAGTATTGCTGAACGCGGAACCACTAATGTCGGAACGGAATCCACCTTCACACGTGCCTCCGCGTAAAGACGATGAGAAAGCTCCCGCCGCTTTACACCATCAGCCTCGATGACCGGGTTGGGTATCTCCACCCGCACCTTCGCACTGCGCGTCATCATGTTCAGATTCGGATCGATGAAGGTGATGGCCGTCTTGAACACCTTGTTCGGCACGGAAGGCGTGGTGATCTCCACTTCCTGCCCGACTTTCAACCACGCGAGGTCTTGCTCGTAAGCATCGAACTGCAGCCACATCTTTGAGAAATCCGCGATCTCAAAGAGCGCCTCTCCCTCCGCGACCGATTGGCCCGCATACACTTTCCGTGCCACGACGGTGCCCGTCATCGGTGAGATGATCTCCGTGTGCAGGTCATCGCTCTTTTTCTCCACCAGCGCGACGATCTGTTTTTCGCCCAAGCCGTACTGCGTCAGACGGGATTTGGCGATAGCGAGCAGGCGCTTGGTATCTTCACCTTGGCCCATGTTGCGGGCTAGCCCGGCATACTCGCGCTCGGCGGCCAGCAGCATCGGACTATACATCTTGGCGAGCGGCTGGCCTTCGGTGACTTCCGCGCCGACATAGTTCACGAAGAGCTCATCGATGCGCCCTTTCACATAGGCGGACAAGATGCGATGGCGCGAATCATCATCATCAATCGTTCCGGCGAAACGGAATGACCGCATCAAGGGTTGCTTGGCGGCCGGAGTGGTCTGAACGTTTATGACTTGGATGGAATTCGACCCCAACGCAACGACGCCCGCAGCCGATTCGATTCCTTTCTCCCCCTCATACACCGGCGTGAGTTCCATGCCGCAGATGGTGCATTTCCCGGGCTTGTCCGATTTGATCCACGGATGCATCGCGCTCTGATAAAACTTCACCTTGCGCCCGGAGGCATCGGCTTTGCCCGCATTTCCGCCCTGCTTGTGAGTGGCGTAGTAGTAGCCGCCAAACGCCGCGCCTCCGATGGCCAGGACGACTAAAATGAATGGGATGGGTTTCATGC
This sequence comes from Verrucomicrobiota bacterium, assembly GCA_021156225.1. GTDB lineage: Bacteria > Verrucomicrobiota > Verrucomicrobiia > Limisphaerales > JAEYXS01 > JAEYXS01. Next base: position 8,325 of record JAJNBN010000010.1, read on the forward strand.
TAATAAATCAGTTCTTTGGTTTCACTTCCGGCTGCACGGCAGGCAAGACCCCGATCATCTCGAGCGCTTCAAAATCACCCAGCCCACAGCATAAGATGAGTTCGGCCATGGTCTGATATTGCGTGGTAATAGCCTTGGCGCGGCTGAGTTCCGCTTCGAGCAGCATGCGACGGGTATCGAGCAGGTCACGTAACGGACCGGAGTTTGCCTGCCACGTTGCATACAGACTCTCGATCATCTGTTTGGTGCGAGGGGCGATATTATCCTGATAGAGCAACGCCTCCCGGCGTGCGGCATCGATCTTTACGGTGAGTTCATGGACTTCCCGGCGGACTTCTAATTCAGCATCGCTGAGATCTTTTTCCAGCGCTTGCTTCTTCGTCTCCTCGCGCACCACATCCTGACGATCCCGCTCGCGATTGAACCACGGTAACGAAAGCGACAGCATGATCTCACCGGAACGAAACTCGCCCGTGCCCGTATAGTTGCGCCCTTGCAGGCCGACGCCCAAGTCTGGACGGCGACGTACCTTGGCCAGCGAGATATCCTGATCGGCCACATCGAGTTGCCGGCGCATCACGCGCAATCTGGGCTCATGCTTCACGGCCAGCGCTGTCAGCCGTTCGCTATAGGCCACTGGTTTGGCGATTTCGGGCAAACGCAGCTCCGGCCACGCATTGGTCAACGGCTGGTTCAGGAAACGGTTCAGCGTGAACCATGAATTGGTGAGTGTCTGTCCGTCCGTTTGCAATCCTTCCCGCCGCTTCGCCAGCTCGTTCTGTACTCGCAGCACGTCAGCCTGCGTCGCGTTACCGAAGCCATACTGGGCCTCGACCGATTGTTCCAAGGATTTCAGCCATGCGATATCTTCACGACCGGCCTGCACCGCTCGGCGGGCATAAGCGGCATCGAACAAGGCTTTGGCCAAGTCCCGACGAAGCATTTGGAACACCGCTTCACGCTCCGTTTCACCCACGGCGACACTCGTTTCGGCGACGAGACGCTCCTGCTTCTCCTTACCAAAGACCGGCAGTTTCTGTTCCACGCCGTAAAAGAAGTCGCCATCATCCGCACGTATAGATTTGCTCGCGACCATGCCGCCCGCCGTGAAGATGGGGTCCGCCCATTTCCGAACGGATGCCGCATTTGCCTGCGTGGATTCGATGCGTTTGCTCGCCGCTTGCAGTGCCGGGTGGTTCGTACGCATCTGCTCGGCCAGGCCGGCCAGATATGCCGATGTGAGCTCAATTGTGTTGGTGGCGGGTGCTGACGAAGACGCTGCGTCCCCTGCATAAATGCCGGTGCACCAGACAGCCATGGCCGCCAGTACCAGAGAGCCCTTCAAAATAGATTTCGAACGTTGCATGAGATTCCTCCTGACACTTCACCCGGTCAGGACAGGTTTGTTGGAGAACATCGGCTGGCGAAACAAGCCGCCAGACCTAAAGTCACGGAGTATTATTCCGTGTGATGTGATAGGGGCGCGAATCGTGAAGACACTTCACGTGCGCAAGGAGGGACCTCAGATCAGAAGTGTGCAGTTCCAGCAGTAAAGCGGAACAGAGGAAGCGGAAAAATCAGCGGTGTGAACCGACGCTGAAACTTTAGCTGCCGGAACCGGACTTGTCAGCAAGACGACCGCCGCATCCAGAGCGGCGACCAGTTGCTGTTCTGTCACCCGAGAAGAAGGTGCCGGAGCGGCGGGAGTATTGGATGCGGGCGCGGTCGCCGGAGCTATGCAGCAACTCACCGTCTGGCAGGAGCACGTATCACAGGCATCTGCCAGCCTCTGGGGAGCGGACGGCATCACGCTTGTCCACTGGCCGAGGACCAGTAACAGGCTGAATACGATGGCAAATGCGCTACGCATAACTCTCTATGACTACTTATACACCGGAACCGTGCTTTTTGCTCAAACTAATTTTCCGGGCATTCCCGCTATCTGTCTTTATAGACGTTTCTGTTCCCGAAGCATTACAATGATTGTTGCTTGCTCTCCACAAGTTGTTGTTCTCCCAGCCTTTACTCCAAGGCACCATCCCTTATCCTGTGGGACATGCGTACGGTTCACGTTGCTTTAGGTAACCGGAGTTATGATATCCTGATTGGCCGCGACCTCCTTGCCCGCTTGGGCCGCGAGTGCCGCAAGCTGGCTTTGGGCAAGCGCTGTGCCGTTATCGCGGACAGCAATACGGCCCCGCTTTTCGCTGATACCGCCCTGAAATCCCTTTCGGCAGCCGGTTTCGAGCCCGTGCTCATCACGATGCCGTCCGGCGAGCAATCCAAGAATCTTAAGGTCGTCGAGCAATGCTACAATCAGCTCGCTGCCCACCGGTTGGAGCGTAAGTCCTTCATCGTCGCCCTAGGTGGTGGCGTGGTGGGTGACCTCGCCGGTTTCGTTGCGGCCACCTACTTACGCGGCATGGCCTTTGTGCAGGTGCCTACTACTTTGCTTGCCCAAGTGGACAGTTCAGTAGGCGGCAAAACGGGTGTCAATCTGAAGTCCGGCAAGAATCTCGTCGGTGCCTTCCATCAACCCAAGCTGGTGCTGTGCGATCAAGATACGCTGAAGTCCCTGCCCGAACGCGAATTCAAAGCCGGTCTCGCCGAAGTCATCAAGTATGGCATTATCTATGATGCCAAGTTCTTCACCCGGTTGGAAAAAGACCTGCCCAAGCTCTTGCAACGCGACAGTGCCGCCCTTACCCACGCCGTCGCCCGCTCTTGCGAGGTGAAGGCCGAAGTGGTGAGCCAGGATGAAATGGAAACAGGCCTGCGCGCCATCCTGAACTTCGGCCACACCATCGGTCACGGACTCGAAGCGATTTCCTCCTATGGCAAATACCTTCACGGTGAAGCTATTTCCATCGGCCAAGTCGCCGCCGCCCATCTTTCGGCGCATCTGAGCGGGCTGAGCGTTCCCGAGGTGGAGCGCATCGCCACGCTGTTCTCACGGTCCGGCCTGCCCATCTCGGTGAAACTGACGGCGACGCAGCGTAAAGCCCTTTTTGGGGCCATGCGCCTGGACAAGAAGGTCAGCGGCGGTGAGATCAAGTTCGTCCTCGCCAAAAAGATCGGTGAGATCGTCTGGGGTCAGCAGGTGCCCGATGCCGTGGTCAACGAAGTGCTGGATGAAATCGCCGATTAACCTCCACTCATAAACTTATGTCTGCTGTCAGCGAAACAATCGTCCGCGAGTATTTCGAGCTCCACGGTTTCTTCGTCCGCCAGCAGCGCAAGTATGTGGCGCCGTCCAAGCGCGAGGATGACGACATCGACTTCTTCGTCATGAATCCGCGCTACGAGATCTCCACGGAACCATTGCCGTTTATCTTGGGTTCGCGTGATTTGCCGAGTATCTCGCGTGCGGTAGTCGTAGTGAAAGGCTGGCACACCGAGACCTTCAGCCCAGCAGTGCTGGCGCACGCACCGGAGATTTTCCGTTTCGTGCAACCAGAGGTGTTCAAGCAGGCGGAGAAAGCCATCGGCGAAGGAGGTCCCGTGACGAAGATTCTGGTGGTGCCCGCGTTGCCCAACAGCGTGGAAGCCCGGGATCAAAGCATCGAGCTGCTGCGAGCCAAGGGCATCGATGCGGTCATCCCCTTCCACAGCATGTTGAGCGACCTGGTGAACTACACCGAGACGAACCGGAACTACCAAAAGTCTGACCTGCTCCAGATCATCCGTATCCTGAAGAATTATGATTTCTTCAAAGAGCCGCAGTTGGAACTGTTCAAAGAGAAGCGGAAAAAGCGCTGACGCTGGCTTTATTTGGGTTTGAGTTTCAGCCACGGAGGCGCAGCGTAACGGCCTTCGTCCAGCAGCGGCAGCAGGCCCTCTCGAAATCCCAACCCGGCCAGCCGACGCAATCCCGGTGGCAGATCCTTCACATCGCGGGGAACAATCGGGATTTCTTCCGCTGTATGCGTCGCCTCAAAACGCCGCCGCATCTCCGGCAACGTTGAACCGCTGGCCACATCATGGTTCTCCAGCAACACAAACGCTTTTCGCAGATCCGGGCAGCGTTGAAAATCCAGCAGTTCCAGTTCCGCACCTTCGACATCCAGGATGACTGCCGGGCGAACAGCCTTCGCGAGACGTTCTTGTAGAAGAGCCGGAGTCAGTTCCTCTGCGAGCTGTAACTGGTTTCCTATGTGGTTTTTTGCCGCCAGTAATTTCACCAGCTTACGGCCCTCGGCGAACATCTCATAAGCTGCCACGGTAGCTTGCGGACAACGCAACGCCATGCCCACCGCATAGTAACCTTCGGCCGCACCGGCGTTGACGATCACATCCGGCTGCCAGTGGATGAGCTCCTCCACCGCCGGGTTTAGTTCCAATTCATAGGTGCCCAGCAGTTTGGGCCAGAGCGCGCTGCCGACACAGGCGCGAATATACCGCATGCCTTGGAACGGTCCTTGCGGCACGCGATTGCCAAACGTCCATTGATATAGCCGCGGGTAACTCATCGTGGAACCGGATAAGTGTTGGCGGAATGTCTGCGGTTGCCAACCGTAATCATGCCTCGCCCCGCAGGCCTTCAACTTTCAGTTTCCAAAATGCCAATCCCGCGTTAGGTTCCGCGGACTAATATGGTGCTGGTCATAGATAACTACGATTCGTTCACGTTCAACCTCGTGCAATACCTGGGTGAGATGAACGTGGATTTGCAGGTCCATCGCAACGACCAGATTACCCTGGACCAGATCCGCGAGCTGAAGCCTGAACGCATCCTGATCTCGCCCGGACCCTGCTCCCCACGCGAAGCCGGGCTCTCCAACGAGATCATCAAGACGTTCGCCGGAAAGCTCCCTATCTTCGGTGTGTGCCTGGGCCATCAATGCATTGGTCATACCTTCGGCGGTGAAGTGGTGGTGAACAACCGGATGATGCACGGCAAGGTTTCACCCATTAAACATAACGGCAAAGACCTTTTCGAAGGCATGCCGAATCCCTTCAACGCCACGCGCTATCACTCGCTCGTCATCAAGCGTGATACCATGCCGGATTGCCTCGAGATCACAGCGGAGACGGCAGAAGGCGAGATCATGGGCGTGAAGCACAAGACTCTGCCGGTCTGGGGCGTGCAGTTCCATCCGGAGAGCATCCTGACCGAAAGCGGCCGGACGATCCTTAAGAATTTTCTGAAGCTCAAGTAAGCTAAGGGAACAGTTTCCGAGATTCCCAGCACTCAGCGGTGATTTCAGACTTGCTGCTGACTCGTATCAGCAAGGCGTGCCGGTAAATGTGAGGTGATAAAATGAAACTGCCATTCATCTTGGCATCGGATATGTCCGGCATGTTGGAGATGATAATTCTCTGGCATTCGTTTTGGGTGCTCTTGGTCCCATCCGTGATTGCTTTCTTGCTCACGTTTGAGCCGACCTTCAAGCGTGTCGCGCGAGGTTTCACCATATTCTCCCTCGTCGTTCTTGGCCTCCAGTTCGCCGTCTTGCTTTCCTATTTGAAATCGGTTCCCAAGTATCGTTGGGCCGAGGAACTGGGTTGGAATTGGCGGCTGATCATCACTGTTGTCATCACACTGGTAGCGGCGATTCGCACCCGGAAAAGCAAGGCAAGTCCTACCCCGGAAAAGCTGTCCTGATGTAACAGGCATTGCCTTCTGGTCTTCATTGATTAGGCTCAAGCCATATGTTCCCAGTCCGTATGCGCTTCAACGCTTTGTCGTGGACCTGTCTCTTCGTCTCGGCCCTTTCCATATTGGCCGCCGAAGACCCCTTCGCCACCGGTGTTCGCACCACGGAGCCGCTGACTCCTGAGCAGCAGCTCAAGACCTTTCATCTGCCGCCCGGCTTTGAGATGCAGCTCGTCTCTACCGAGCCGCACATCAACAAGCCGATGAACATGGCCTTCGATGCCCTCGGCCGTCTGTGGGTGACAACGAGCATCGAATATCCTTTCGCTTCCACGAATGCCACCTCCCGCGATCGCGTGATGATCTTCGAGGACTTCGCGCCAGATGGCAAAGCGCGCAAGATCACGGAATTTGCCAAGGGGTTGAACATCCCCACCGGCGTGTATCCGTTCCGCTCTCCCTCGTCCGTGAGGCCCTCCAAGCTGTCGTGGAAATGCGTGGTGTGGTCCATCCCGAACATCTGGTTGATGGAAGATACGGATGACGATGGCAAAGCGGATAAACAGGAGATGCTCTTCGGCCCGTTTGATTACACGCGCGATACGCATGGCAACCAGTCCAGCTACCGACGCGGATTCGATGGCTGGCTCTATGCCACGCATGGTTTCAACAACAACTCCAAGGTGCGGGGCAAAGATGGTCATGAGGTGGAGATGTCCTCCGGTAACACATATCGCATGCGGCTGGATGGTTCCCGGCTGGAGCATCACACGTGGGGCCAAGTAAATCCCTTCGGCCTCTGCTTCGATCCGCAGGGAAATCTCTACTCGGCGGATTGCCACAGTTCGCCGATCTATCAGCTTTTGCGGGGCGCGTATTACCCTAGCTTTGGCAAACCGCATGATGGTCTTGGCTTCGCGCCGCTGACTATCCAGCACAGCCACGGCAGCACGGCGATCTGCGGTATTCAGATGATCACCGATCCAACTTGGCCCAAGGAATTTCAGGGTAACCTCATCATCGGCAATGTGATGACCAGCCGCATCAATCGTGATCGCGTGGAATGGCTCGGTTCCACATCCAAGGGGCATGAGCAACCGGATTTCCTGCGCACGGATGATCCCTGGTTTCGGCCGGTGGATATGCAGATCGGACCGGATGGCGCGATCTACGTGGCGGATTTCTACAACCGCATCATCGGGCATTACGAAGTGCCTTTGCTGCACCCAGGCCGCGACCGTGAACGTGGCCGCATCTGGCGCATCGTCTATCGCGGTGAAGATGGCAAAGCGGTTTTGCCCAGCACCAAGTTGCCAGAAGATCTGAAAGGATTGGTGAATGAACTGGGGTCACCGAACATGACGCGCCGGATGCTGGCGATGAACACCATCGCCGATGTGCACGGTAAGGCGTTTGCCAAGATGGCGTTGAAAGCGCCCTGGCTCGAGAAAGCGGGCAAGGTGAGCTTGGCCAAGGATGCCGCAGCGTATGAGCAATCCGCTGAAGCATATCGCTACGTCCACTCACTTTGGTTGCGCGAGCGTCTAAGTGTGCTGACCGACAAGGAACTGGCACAAGCCATGCAGGCACCGATATCGATGGCCCGTGTGCATGCTTTTCGGATCATCGCTGATCGCGGACTGAAATCGCAAAGCACGCCTGGCGCACCTGCATTAAGCCAGTCGCTGCAAAAACTGCTTGTGAATGCATTGCAAGATACTATGCCCTTGGTTCAACGGACGGCGGCTGAGGCCTTGGCCCAGCAAACCAAGGTGGAAGCGGTGAAACCATTGCTCGGCCTGATAGCGAAAGTCCCCACTGAAGACACGCATTTGAAACACATGGTGCGTATCGCCTTGCGCAATCAGTTAAGCGGGGCAGGAGCGGAAGCATTCAATACGGCCGCGACTTTCTCAAAGGATGAGCTGAGTTCCCTGGTGGAGATCGCCTTGGGTCTAAAAACCGAGGCTGCTGCGGTCTTCCTGTTGAAGAATCAGGACGCTGCCGGGAAAGATCTGGGACTGCGCACCCGTATATTGCAACACGTAGCCCGCTATGCTCCAGCGGCGGCCTTGGATGAACTGGCGGAAACGGTGCAGAAGCAACGCGGTGAGGATTTGGATTTTCAGCTCTCGCTTTTCCAGACGGTGCAACAAGGATTCACCCAGCGCGGCCAGAAGCTCACTGCCAAGCTGCAAGCGTGGGGCACCCGGCTGGCACCCAGCCTCTTGAAAAAATCTGAAGAGCAGAGCGGTTGGGGCAATACGCCAGTGGATGGCATGCGCGATACCAAGAGTCCTTGGGCCATGCAAGAAAGGCCGCTGGCCGGCAGCGGCAATGCGCAACTGATCTCCAGCCATCCGCTCGGAGAAAAACTGACCGGCACGTTGCGGTCAGGCGCTTTCACTCTGCCGGAAAAGCTGAGCTTTTATCTCTGCGGGCATGACGGTTTCCCAACGAACGGATTGTTGAAGAAGAATTTTGTGCGCCTGCGTGAAACTGGCAGTGGGGCCGTGCTGTTCGAAGTCTCCCCGCCTCGCAACGACACCGCCAAGCAGATCACCTGGGATCTCAAAGCGCATAAAGGCAAACGCGGTTACATCGAAGTGGTGGATGCGAACACGGACACAGCGTTTGCCTGGCTGGCTTTTGGCCGCTTTGAACCGGAGTTGCCACAATTGGCCACAGTAGACCCGAATCAGAAAGGGAAGTTCCAAAAAGCCGGTGCCGAACTGGCGCAAACCCTCAATTTGCCGGAGCTGCAACCGAAACTGGTGGCCATTTTGCGCGATTCCAGCACAGATGCCTCCGCACGGGCTGCCGCCGCTATTGCCGTAGCAGGATTGAAAGGTGACGGCCTGCTTTCGGCGCTCGCCATCGCGTTGATCGATCCTTCGGTGCCGGAAGAGACCAAGCAATCGCTGGTCGATGCCTTCACCGTGGACAAGGTCAAAGCCCGCGAGGCCATCGCCAAGAATCTGCAAATCGTCCCGATACGCGTACTGAACAAACTGGTGCTGATGCTGGCCGGTTCACCCGAAGGTGCGGAAATGGTGCTGTCGCTCGCTGAAAGCGGTAAGATTGCCGGATCGGCGGTTGTCGAGCGCACGGTTAAAGAGAAACTTGGCGCGGCCAAACCGGCACAGTGGGAAACGCGGCTGAACAAGTTGATCGCCAGCCTGCCGCCCGAGGATGCGGCACGGGAAAAACTCATTGTGGAACGGCGCTTGGGTTTTGTGGGGGCGAAGACGGACGCGCGTAAGGGTGGTGAGCTTTTCACCACCGTCTGTGCGGCCTGTCATCAGGTGAAGGGCAAAGGCGGTTTAGTGGGTCCGCAACTGGACGGCATCATGAGCCGAGGTGCTGAGCGTGTCATCGAGGATATCTTGGATCCGAACCGGAATGTGGATCACGCGTTCCGTTCGCATACCATCACGATGAAAGATGGTGAAGTGACGACGGGTTTGCCGCGTCGTGAAGAGGGCGAAACGCTGGTGATCGCCAATGCGGTGGGACTGGAAGTGAGCATTCCCAAGAAGGATATCAAGGAGCGGAAGGAATCGGCGAATTCACTGATGCCGGATAACTTTGGAGAGGCGCTGACGCCGGAGCAGTTGTATGACTTGCTCGCGTTTATGCTGAATCAGAAGTGATCAAAGAATCGTGGCCTGACCGCCCGGGCACGCAAGAATCGTCCCTGCTTCCTTGTGCTCTTTGCGGACGTAGCCAAGAGCGAAGATTTGTTGGCTCCCTGGTGAGTGCACTGCGGATGTGAGATAGCCCACGTCTTTGCCTCCGACTTGCAGCTTCGTGCCTTTCACAGGCAGCTCCGTGACGCCGATGAGTTCCAGGCGGCGTAGGGACTTGGCCACCTGGCCATAGGTGCGGATGCGCGCGTTTACTTCCTGGCCGATGTAGCAGCCCTTCGTATAGCTGATGGCGCGCTTTTCCAATCCGGCTTCGGGGGCGAGATTGGTTTCATCCATGTCCACGCCGTAGCGTGGGATGCCTGCTTCGATGCGGGCGGCTTCAAAGGCTTCCCAACCGCAGGCACGGCCGCCTTGGGCTTTCACCGCGGCGAGAATTTTATCCGCGATCATGCCGAGGCCGGCGCTGGGGATGAAGATATCGAAGCCCGTGGTGCCGAGGCGCGGCTGATTCATCACGTAGATGTCACCGACATCGGGGATGTTATCCTTCACCCAATGTAACGGTGCGGCAGGCAAGGTCGGAACGAGTCCAAGCGCAGTCACGGCGGCAGCGGCCTTGGGGCCTTGTATGCTGACGAGGCCGTAGTGCGGGGCGACGTCCACGATCTGCACATCATCGGCGATGATGTACTTGTCGAGACGCGTGGTGACCTTCTCCGTGAGGCCGGGTTCGAAATCTAGGAGGAGTTCATCGGCCAGACGATAGATGTAGAGATCGCTCTCCATCTTGGCCTTGGCGTTGACGAGCGCAGCGTAGCAACCCCCGTCCGCTTTCAAGCCCTGCACGTCATTGGTGACCTGGCCGTGGAGAAACTTGATGCGATCGGCACCGAGGAGGCAGATGCGACCACGATTGCTGAGGTCGATGAACCCAGCGGCTTCTTTCAGAGCGCGATACTCGGCGGCCACGTCACCATAGGTCGCGACGAACTCAAGGCCGTTCACCTCGGTGAACTGGGCGTTCTGGAGTTCGTGGAACTCGTGTAACGGGAGCAGGCTCATGTTCAGATTCTATAAAGAGAGCGGCTCTGTGACAGCATCCAGTGCCATCTCCAGAGCCGCTTCAAACTATTTCGTTGGTCAGTTCCGCTTCGTCACCTCGGCGGCTACAATTACTCCGTCGGAGCGGCTTTCTTCACGAACGTGTGCGTGGCGTGGCCGAAGAAGACTTCGGCGCTTTCCATCAATGTCTCGGAGAGCGTCGGATGCGGGTGAACGGTTTCCGCGAGATCCTTCACGGTGGCGCCCATCTCGATGGCCAAGGTGCCTTCGCCGATGAGTTCGCCCG
>JAJNBN010000374.1 GCA_021156225.1 Verrucomicrobiota bacterium
CTTCGTTGACGGCCTTCAAGCTGCCGCCCTCCACCACGGAGATAAGAAAATCACCCCGCTTGACCGTATGATACTGCGTGGCAGTGCCCTCATCCTTCTTGCTGGAGCGGAAAATCATCACTCCCAACACCAGCACAGCTACCACAATGCCAGCGGCCACCTTAGGCTGCTGCCGGGCCTTGGTTGAAAGAAATCCAAAAATGGAACGTAAGCTTCTCATCAGTTTCCAAAAAGTTGGTCAGGGGTGATCAGGGATTCAGGGGCCGCGCTGACGGCCGGGGTCATGGCCGACGATATTTGCGATGGCAGCGACTGGTCAGCGATCCAGAAACGCTCGATGTCCGTCTTCAATACGCCGATGCGCAGCAGCAAATTTAACCGCGCGATGTGATAGTCCACCAACGTCTGCGTAAGACCGTTCTGGGAACGGATGCGTGCGTCTTGTGATTCCAGCAAATCTCGGATCTGCGAGCGTCCGGCTTCTAGGAACATCTCTTCGCGTTCCACGCGCCGCTCGGCCAGCTTCAACTCATCCTTCTGGATCTCATAAGTCTGGCTGAGCTGCTCCAGGTTGCGCAGCGCTTCACTGATGTCCCGTCGCAGATCATCCAGCTCCAACGAAAGCGTACGGATACGCGCCTCGAAATTCACCAGCGCGGCACGGTAGGCATTGCGCTCCAGCAGGCGGTCGATCGGCAGATCCAGTTGCAAGCCGGTGGAAACGCGCACCTTGTCGATGTCAAACTTGGTGTAATCAATGTTACCCTCGGAATCCAAGTCTGCCCGGGCAAAGAAATTCAGGCCGGGTTTCAATCCGCTGGCCGCCACGCGGATCTTGCGCTGCGTGTCTTCGAACTGGTCGATGGAATTGAGCACTTCCAACTGATTCGTCACTGCGAGCTGGTAGCCGGCCACCTGGTTGAACTGCAGCGGGGTGAGTCCGGCATCGCGGATATCATCCAAGGCCTTGTCGTCAAACTTCAAGATCATGCCCACCGGCAACCCCAAGGTGATCTTGAAGTCATTCACCACATCCTGATACCGCTTCACGGCGGAGATGTAGTTGCGCCGGGAACTCAATTCGCTTTGCAGCGCCTGATCTGCCTGGGTCGCCGTCGTGCGTCCCGCCTCGGACTGCGCGGCCACGCGTTCCATGGAGGCTCTCACGCGCAGGTAGTTGCCATACTGGTTCCGGACCGTGTCCTTCTCCCGCAGGATGCGGTAGTAGCTGGACACGATGTTGACCGCGAACGTCTTTTGGAAGTGGTTGTAAGTCCGCAGTTCATACACCACGTTCCGTTCCGCTTGCGTCAGGTTTTCCGCCGCCACCTTCGCCCACGCACCACGCAAAAGCGGTTGCACGAAATCCAAGGAAACCACGGAGATGGCCTCTTTTTGCGGCGCACCGGTAAAGTAACGGAACAGGCCATTAGCCAACGTCGCCGTCAGTCGCCCGCCAGTCCTGAGCAATTGGGTGCCTTCCACCACACTGTCCACATTGCCACTGGTGCGAGCTGCCGAATCACGGGCCAAAGTGCCGGTGGATTGGGCTAGGAACTGAGGTCCGAAAGTATAGCGGTTTCCCGTCAATGTCAGCGCGGTGAGATAAAGGCGCTCTTTCTGAAGCTGATAATCCCGGCTGTTCTGCACCGCGATCTCCAAGGCATCTGCCAGCGTCAGCAGCTTGTCGCCCGTCTCCAATCGCTCGGAAATGATCTGCTGCGCCTTGAGCTCGTAAGGATCGATGGCAGAATACTTGGTAGCTATGGTGAATTCATTGGTGCGACCGAAGATGGCGGCTTCTTTCTTCGCGAGGATGCGGTAGGCCTCCTTATCCGCCCGTTTGGCATATTGCCGGGAACTGCAACCCGCCATGGCGACCACCGCCGCCAAGCCAAAAAACACCCCCAGCCATGGACGGTTACCCGTCCGGCTGCGCTTTTGCGACCGCTTGCCGTTCAACAACTTGCTATAAATCATGTCTCTACCACCGCAGTGTTCTGTCAGTCAGTATCTTACAACGACGAACAGGCCCTGACGGATATTCAACTTAAATGGAACAGTCCGCATCTCATCGGCTCCATCCACCTATGTCAAGGACAGGGCAGGAAACACCGAGTAATTCAGTAAGTTTTGTTAGATGTTTGACGATTCGCACCGCGCTGGTAAGTATCCCTAATCAATATGCGTTCCCCCTCCATGAGCCGCCGTCGTTTTATCCAGTCCACCGCTGTCTTGGCTGTTGCGGGTCCATCTGTTTTGACCGCCGCTGACAAACCGAAGTGGGAGATCGGCTGCTTCAACCGTCCTTGGGGCGCATGGGACTATGACACCGCCCTGATTGGCCTGAAAGCCGGCGGCTTCAAGCTCACCGGCTTGGTCGGCGACCACAAAGGTGACCTCGGTCTGGCCGCCAATGCCACCCCCGAATACATCACTGCCTTAAAGAAACGGATCGATGAACGCGGCCTCACGCCGAATATCGCCTGGCTCAAGTCCCAGCATAACTTGCCTGTCGAACAGTCCATCGCCAGTTGTCGTAAGCTGGTGGATTACGCCGCGCAACTCGGCTTGAAATATCTCCTCTCCGGTGGTGTCAGCGCCGCCTCCCAATACGACAACTACTACGCCACCATGGCGGACGCCGCGAAGTATGCGGCCGATAAAGGCGTGAACATGGTCCTCAAACCCCACGGCGGCAGCAGTGGCGCGTCGGATGAAGTGATCAAGTGCCTGGAGAAAGTGAACCACCCGAACTTCAAGGTCTGGTTCGATGCCGGCAACATCATCTACTACACCGGCAAAGACCCCGTGGCGGAACTAAAACCCATCGCCAAATACGTCACCGGCTTCTGCGCCAAAGATTGCGCGGAACAAAAGACCGCCGTGATGATCCAGTTTGGCACCGGCAAGGTGGATTTCCAAGCCGTCTTCAAAGTCCTCAAAGAAGCCGGCTTCAACGGCCCCGTGATGATCGAGTGCACCGCCCCTGCCGAGACACCCGAGCAAGTCACCGTCAATGCCGTGGCGAATCGGAAATTCCTGGAGAATGTGTTCGCGGAAATCTGACCCAAATCGTAGCCGCCGAGGTAACGAGGCGGATCCCAGAAAAGTAGCAGCCGACGTCAGGAGGCTCTAACCAGCGGAGCGCCGAGTTCCAGCTCGGCCCCACCATTTGTAGAAACTTCACCTCGCCATGGGGCGTAGCGATTACTCCCAGCACCGGGTCTGTCACAAAGATCAACCCCGTGATTTCCGTTTCCGCACTGGCCCGGATGGGCCCATTCGCCGGCATCCAATGGAAATCATCAAACCACTTCCCCGTCTTGAACACATAACGTGCGATGTTCTGTATCAAGCTTACCACCCAGACCGGCGGCGCATCTCCTTCACCAGCCTCCGGTTTCAAACGAAACGTCAGTTCAAAACCATATTTGCTGAATTCAGCGCCCACCGCTTCCTCATCATAGTAAAGCGATGAAAAACCATACGTCACATAGTGATGATGCCATCCGGACGCTTGGGGACAACGATATGCACTGACACCATCTATCGGATCAGGCCCTCCCAACATGTATTTGATGACCGTCCCCCAATGCTGCGGCTCAATGCCGGGATAAATCGGCCGTAATCGGGTATCTATCGCATCCCAGCCCGGTGCCGCATCATCCTCAGTATACTTACGACGATATTCCTCCAATGTCATACATCCTAATCCTCACCGTCTTTTCCCTCTAATCCCGTATCGTAAATCGCCCGCCGGTGCAACCGGCCTCACACCACCAGCTTCGCCAATTCCCCCGTGCTATCCCCGAACCGCTCCGCCTGCACTCCCATCCGCCGGATCATGCCGAGGTAGAGATTGCACAACTGCGTGTCCTTCGAGTACGTGAGATGCCGCCCTGTGCTCAACGTCCCGCCCGCCTTGCCCGCCAGCACCAGCGGCAGATTATGCGGATTATGCGCATTGCCGTCGCGGAAACCGGACCCGAACAGCACCATGGAATTATCCAGCAGATTGCCGTTCCCTTCCTTGATGCTCTTCATCCGCGAGAGCATGTACGCATACTGCGTGGAGAACCACGTCGTGATGGCCTGATACTGCTCCAGCTTGTGCGCCTCGTTGTTGTGATGCGACGCCTCGTGATGGCTTTCCTTGACGCCCGGAAGGAAGGAGAAATTAAGCGTGCTCACCGAGTTGCCGAACATGAACGTGCTCACCCGCGTGGAGTCCGACCAGAACGCCAGCACCATCAGGTCCAGCATCAGCCGCACCCGTTCCGTCCGGTCGATGCCGAACTGGTTCGGATCCTTCTGATACTTCACGATGCGCTGGTCCAGCGCATCCACTTCCTTCGTCAAGATGCCCAGGTCCGCGTACTCCTTGGCCCGGCGCTTCGCATCGAACTCGATACGGCGCTCGATGGCCCGCACCGATTCAAAATATTCGTCCAACTTGCGCTGGTCATCATGGCCGACCTTGCCGCGCAACCGCTTGGCATCATCCATCACCAGATCCAGCACACTGCGATCGCGTTGCGGATTCGCGCTGCCCCCGGCTTTGGAACGGAACAACCGGTCGAAAGCGAGCCGCGGATTGATCTCCTTCGCCACCGGAGTCACCGGACTGCTCCACGAGATGTGCGCACCGTAAAGCTGCGTGTAACCCACATTCGTATCTACGCCTGTCCGCGGCGTTTCAATGCCCAGTTCCAACGAAGGCAGCGGCGTGAGATTGCCGACCTTCTGTGCGATCAACTGGTCCATCGAGACACCATTGCTGCGCACATCCGCGCCCGTGGTCTTCGTGATGGTCGTGCCGGTTAGGAACGCCGCGTCCTTCACATAATGTCCATCACCCGTATTCGTCGCCTGATTCCACAGGTTCGTGAAGACGAGCAAATCTTTCTTGTGCTCAGCCAAGGGCTCAAGGATCGGAGAAAGTTTGAAATCAGCGCCCTCACCCTCCGGCGTCCACTTGTGCTCATGCGTTCCGTTCGGGAAGAACAGCACAGCCAGACGTTTCGGCGCTTCACTTTTGGCAGTGGCAGCAGCGGCCCCGAAGGAACTGAGCGGCTTCATGGCCTCCAATAAAGGAAGCGCCATGGTCACCCCCATGCCCTTGAGCATGGTACGACGTGATATTTGCCATTTGTTGCTCATTTGCTTGCGACTTTTTCCTGCCAATCACTGCCCCGTCGATGTTGGAAAGGATAACTCTTAACGATCTCCATGACCAGCGCTTCCGCGCGGAAATCCTGCTTGGCCAACTCACTCTTGATCTTCTTAACGCTCGGCACATCATAAAACTCCAACCCGCGTCCTAAAGCGTATGCTAGCATCTTCTCCGTGAGATTGTGGATGAACTGGTCCTTCTGCCCCAGCAGCACTTTCTTCAGTTCCGCCGGTCCCGTGAACTTCACACCCGAGGAAAACTCACCCGTCGCATCCACCTTTTCCTCACCGATCTTGTCGCGCCAGCGCCCGATCGCATCGAAATTCTCCAGCCCAAACCCGATCGGGTCCATCTTGTTATGGCAGGAAGCGCATTCCGGCTTGGACCGATGCTTCTCCAGCCGTTGCCGGAACGTCAGACCTTCCCGCTTCTTTTCGTCCGCCGGCAACCCACCCGCATTCGGTGGCGGTGGTGGAGCCGGTGTACCGAGGACTTCTTCCAGCACCCACTTGCCGCGCAAGACCGGGCTGGTCCGCTGCGGATAAGAAGTCAGCACATGGATTCCCCCCATGCCGAACAACCCGCCCCGGTTCTTGTCCTTCAAAGAAATCTTCTGCAATTCCTTCCCGTTGACCACCGGCATGCCGTAATGCTTCGCCAGTTCCTCATTCACAAACGTATAATCCGCATCCAGCAGATTGATCAGGCTGCCATTGCGCCGCACCAGGTCTTGGAAGAACACGAGCGGCTCCTCATACATCGCATCCCGCAGGCTGTCCGTATACATCGGATACTTGCCCCGATCCGGTTCCGCCGTCGTCTTCAGCCGGTTTATCCCCAGCCATTGCCCGGCGAAGTTCTCCGCAAACGCCCGCGATTTCTTGTCCGCCAGCATGCGCTTCACCTGCGCCTGCAATATCGCCGGCTCGCTTAACTTGTTCCGCAGGGCCAGCGACCTCAGTTCCTCATCCGGCATCGAAGACCACAGAAAATAACTGAGCCGGGAAGCCAGTTCATGATCATTGAGCGGATGCGCTTCCTGGCCTGGCTTCTCATCCTCGATGCGAAACAGGAAATTGGGCGAAACCAGCATCGCCTTGAGCGCCAGCTTCACGCCGTCCTCATACGTACCGCCCTCTTTCACCGTCTTCTCATACAGCAGGAAATATTTCGCGAACTCATCCTGCTCCACCGGCCGCCGGAAGGCGCGCGGCAGATGATACTCCAGGTTCTTGATGGCCGTCGTGCGCTGCGAGATGCGGCTTAACGTCGGCACCACAAAAATCTTCTCCGGCGCAGCCGCCTTCAGTACCGCATCCGCCGCTTCCAGGTACTTCTCCATCAGGATGGGCGGCGTGAACAGCGTATCCGCATTGTTATCGAACCCGCCACCACCACCCCCATCCGCCGGAAAACTGTCCCCCGGCTTGATGCTCACCCCGAATAGGTCCCGCACCGTATTGTTATACTCCGCACGATTCAGCCGGTGCGCCACCTTGCGACCCGGATCTTTCACCGTATTAAAATCAATGCTGCCCAGCGCCTCTCGCGCCCACGCGATCATCGCCTCGCGCTCCGCCTGTGACGGCTGCTTCTTCCCCTCCGGCGGCATCTCGCGCTCCCGCAACAACCGGATCACCACTTCCCACCCGCGCGCATCATGGATGACACTGCTCAAGTCATTGAACTTAGCCAGATCCACCCCGCCCTTCGCCCGGTCCGCCTTGTGACAGTTGAAGCAGTATTTCTCGAAGAGAGGCCGAACCTCCTTCGTGAATTGCTGGTTCAGATCCGCCGCCCCCGCCGAGACCGTCAGGCAAAGCCCCGCCAAAACACCAATTACAGTGCTTTTCACAATGCTCTTTTGCTTCGCCCACAACATGGCCAATAACGGACTCAACCTACGGGACTCCCATTCAAAGAAAAACAGGGAAATGCGGTTTTCGACCGTCCTTTTCACCGGCTCCCTTCTCTGACTTCCATCTGTTTACACCTCTTCATCTACCACCATTCTACCACCCCCCTGTGACATCTATAGGCACAGGGGGTAAGAATATTTAAAATTCTTTTTCCGCTCGCGTCAGCGCGCCAAAGATTTCTAGCGGCGGCTTTCAAGCCGCCGTTGGCCTCCAGCAAACCACCGTCGCGTAGCGACAGAAGAACCGCTCAGACTCCCAAAATCGCGACCACGTTCCGAGTTACTGTCCTCACTTAAACGTCCACTGTTGCCCACCGTAAGAGTACGCCTTGGATATCCCGCTTCCCCGCCCCCGTTCTTTTCCATCCCCCGTCTGCGCCCCATTTTCAAACGCGAACCAGGTCTTCAACGTTCCGTTCGCCGTCGCCGGTTCGCTCACCACCACTTGAAACGCCCCATCCTTGCCCACCTTCCCCACATAAGTCTTCGTCCAATATTCACCCGGCCGGTCATCCGCTTCATCGCCCACGAAGGCATACACTGCCCTCTGATTCGCGCGCACAGTTCCGCT